>DATIGZ010000150.1:0-3434 GCA_035481255.1 Sphingomonas sp.
GCGGCCGCCGCGACCGCACCGAAAAGATTCTCGGCGCGGGCATCGGCGCGATCGGCGGCGCCGCGATCGGCAGCTACATGGACCGTCAGGAGCGCGAGATTCGCGAGCGCACCGCGGGCACCGATGTCGAGGTCATCCGACAGGGCGACGACCTCATCCTGTCGATGCCCTCGGGCATCACCTTCGACACCGACAGCTCGACCGTCCAGCCGCAGTTCCGCCCGACGCTCGACAAGGTCGCCGACGTGCTCGACCGCTACAACCAGACCTATGTCGACGTGTACGGCCACACCGATTCGACCGGATCGGACGCCTATAATCAGGCGCTGTCCGAACGCCGCGCCGATGCCGTCGCCAGCTATCTGTCGATGCGCGGCGTGGAATCGGCCCGTCTTGAGGCGCTCGGCTATGGCGAGACCCAGCCGATCGCGTCGAACGACACCGTCGAAGGCCGTGCGCAGAACCGCCGCGTCGAGATCAAGGTGGTCCCGGTCCGCGACAGCGACCGGCGTTAGTCTTTGAAGGCCGCACCGCGAAGAAATCCCTTAGCAGCGCCCCCGCCTCGCCCTCGCCGATCCCGGAATAAACCTCCGGCCGGTGATGGCAGGTCGGCTGGGCGAAGAAGCGCGGGCCGTGCTCGACCGCACCGCCCTTGGGGTCCGCCGCGCCATAATATACCCGCGCGATCCGGGCATGGCTGATCGCGCCCGCGCACATCGCGCACGGCTCCAGCGTCACCCACAGGTCGCAATCTTCCAGCCGCTCGCGGCCCAGCGTCTCCGCCGCCGCGCGAATCGCCAGCATCTCGGCATGTGCGGTGGGGTCGTGCAGCGTGCGCGGGGCATTGGCGGCGACCGCGACGACCGTGTCCCCGCGCATCACCACCGCTCCCACCGGCACCTCGCCCGTCGCCGCCGCTTCACGGGCGGCATCGAGCGCGGCACGCATCGGTTCGGGCAGCGGGAACATCGCCCCGCTATGCCCGCGCCCGGCGACCTTGGCTATGGCCGGCGAATCGGCGGCCGCCAGAAACGGCACCGGCCAGCTCCCCTGCCCGGACGCCCCACGCCAGTATCCTATGGGCGGCCGGGCGGGAGCGGGCCGGTGCCGGTGCGCCGCAAGGCGCACACAAACAAGCGCTTACTGCGCCTTGGCGGCGGGCTCGGCCGGCTGCGCCTTCTCCACCTCGACCGTCGGTACCTGGATGGTCTTGTTCTCCATCACCACCTTGGGCACCTGGATCGTCTTGTTGGTGTAGCCCATGCCGACCTCGCCGACATCGGCTTTCACCGCGGGCGCCTGTCCGCCTTCCAGCTTGACCTGAGGCAGCGAACCCGACCGCATGTCGACGCTGAGCATGCCGAGCGCGATCATCGCCACGATCACCACCGCCGCCAGGCCCAATATCGCCAGAATTGCACGCATCGCTCCGGTCTCCTCAATCGAATCGTTTGCGAAATAACGCGCGATGGAGGAACGAAGTTGCACGGAGCGGGGCGAACGAGGTTGACGAAAAGCCTCCGTCTCGGTATCGCGCCCCACTTTCCGGGACGACCGGAACAGGCATTAAACCTTAGGATCAAGCGATGTCGCGCATTTGCGAGCTGACCGGCAAGGGCCGGCAGGTGGGTCACAATGTTTCCCACGCCAACAACAAGACCAAGCGGACGTTCCTGCCCAACCTGCAGAACGTGACGCTGATGTCGGAGTCGCTGGAGCGCTCGGTTCGCCTGCGCGTCTCGACGCACGGCCTGCGCTCGGTCGAGCACAATGGCGGCCTCGACAACTGGCTGCTCAAGACCAGCGACGACAAGCTCTCGCTCAAGGCGCGTCGCCTCAAGCGCGAAGTCGCCAAGAAGGCGGTCCCCGCCGCGGCCTGAACCCGTTCGGGTTCGCCGTTCTGACCGGCCCGCTCCCGCAAGGGACGCGGGCCGTTCGGCGTTCTGGACAGCGCCGTTCCCGCGGCGGACGTCGTGAATCCGGACAGCTCTCTACCTATCCAGCCGAAACTTGAGCAGTAGCGAGCGCTGGAGGAATAGCTGGTTGTCGTCGGATGCGATCCACAGGATCGTCGCATCCCCCTCGCGTGTCGCCGCCAGCGCCTCGAAATTGTCGTGCGCAACCGGCGCCACGAATCGGGCCACCTCGCGACCACTCGCAATTCGGCCCGGCCGCACCGCTTCGCGATCGACGATGGTCAGCACCGCGGTGAACCCCTCGCGTAAGGACGCCTTGCGGTTGAGCAGCGCCAGCCGGCCGTCGGGAAGCTCCACGATATCGGTGGGCTTGAACCCCTGGGGCGCGCGATAGCCGAACGCGAAGCTGCGCTGTTTCGGCTGAGTCGGATCGCCGGCGAACCACAGACCCTGCTTCACGCCGCGCAGCTTCGCGCCTTCGGGTCCGACATTCTCGTCCTCCGCGATGATGATGAAGCCGCCGTCCCGCAGCCGCACCAGCGATTCGGAGCCGCCATTCTCCGGCCATTCGGCCATTGCCCGCGGCGCGGCGCGCGCCTGCGCCCGCGAAAAGTCCGGGGCAAAGCGCCAGATTTCGTTGGAGCGCTCGAATCCCACCCATAATTGCCCGGTCGCCGGATCGCGCGTCAGCGATTCGCTATCCCGGTCCGATTTGTGCCACCCGGTTCCCGGCCCGTCGGGCAGTTCTGCGAAGCGCGGCTCGCGTATCTGCCAGTCTGCACCCATGCGGAAACTGACGATATTCCCGCCGTCGCTCAGCAGGGTGAACCGGTCGCCCTCGACGCTCATCGCGGAAAAGCCGCCGAACGCCGGTGCCGGGCCGGTCAGATGCACTCCGCCCAGAAAGGTCAACCCGCCCAGCTTCACCCGGCCGGGATCGCTCCGGTCGAGCGGGACGCGATCCGCCGTCACCTCCGCCTCGGCTGGTAACAGCGCAAGCCGCGGCTCCCCCGACCAATTCGGCACGAACAACAGGATCAGCAGGATTGAAAGCAGGATACGCATCGCGGCCCCTCATAGCGGCCTGATTCGCCCCGCAAAGCTGAACCTCAGATAACAGGCGCGTTCAGACAGCGCTCAAACCCGTTCATCTAGGGGCAATCTCAACGGACGCGCCGCATGCGGCGCCCCGCCGAACAGCCGGTGCGCGTCGATGGCACCCTGCCCGTGTTTCCCCGTGTTGCGTATCGGGGACGGGCGCTTACCCCTCGGGTACCCTCCTCGCACCGGCCACTTCCACACGCTTTCGCGCGCCCGCGGCCGTCCTCTCCCGGCTTTCGCTGAACGCCAGATAACCGGCACATTCAGACAAGGCTCAACGCGGCTGTGCGAATCCCTTGTTCAACGATGACGGCACAGGGCCGCATCGCACGAAACGGCAGAACAAGGAGAAAACCGATGTTCAAGAAGCTTTCCCTGATCGGCGCCGCGCTGGCGATGACCGGTACCGCGCTGATC
>DATIGZ010000151.1:0-7293 GCA_035481255.1 Sphingomonas sp.
GGATTAGCCACCACCCAATCGTGGTAGCCGGACTATTCCATAGGTGTCGGATGGGCCGGGTGGCCGCGGGCACGCGCGTTGCGGCAGGAGCCTTTGCGATGCGGCGGGCGGGGCTGGCGGCGGGATCCTTGCCGAGCGAAATCGCTGTCCGGGAATGCCCTGCGAAATCCGGAAATCCATCCCCGGCGGATCAATCCTTCAGCCGGAAAATCTTCCGCTAAACGATTGATTCCGCTGGTGACCCCTACGAGAATCGAACTCGTGTTTTCGCCGTGAGAGGGCGACGTCCTGACCGCTAGACGAAGGGGCCGTATAAGCGGGAAGCGGCGCCTGTACAGGGGGCGGGCGGGGGCGTCAAGCGCTGTGCGCCGACTTCTCGCCTCCCGCTCGATTCCGCTGCGGCAACGCTGGAAATTCGCGTCGTCCGCGACTATCTGGCGGGCGATGGCGCGTTCGACACGTTCGATGGACTGGGGCTTCCCCCGCTGGCGGCCCTACGGGTCCGAGCGCGACGCCGTGCGCGTGCGCCTGTGCGATCGTGAGGGTTGTGAGGAGCCGGGCGACCGTCCCGCGCCCAAATCGCCCAACAGCCCCGAGCGCTGGTATTTCTGCGAAACCCACGCCGCCGAGTACAATCGCAACTGGAATTATTTCGAGGGTCTGACCGCCGAGGAGGCCGCCAAGCGTGAGGCGGATGAGCGGCGGACCGCCGACGGCTTCACCGCGAGCCGCCATAACGCCTGGGCAGGGCCGGGCGACGGCAGCCGCTCGCGCGACGAGATGCGGGCGCTCGACGTGCTCGAGCTGGATCCCGATGCCGATTTCGAAGGCGTGCGCGGGGCGTGGCGGCGGCTCGCCAAGGAAAACCACCCCGATATCCGCCCCAACGATGCCGAGGCGGCGAAGCGCTTTCAGGCGATCCAGACGGCGTATGAGGTGCTTCGTGCCGCCGAGGAACGCCGCCAGTGGCGGCCCGATTGAAGGCGCAGATCCGGTCCAACTGGTCCAGCGCGGTTCTCGTCTGCGGCAAATGCTCGAAAAAACTGGGCGGCGGCTTCGGCCCCGGGGGCAAGCAGCCGCTGGGCAAGGCGCTGCGCAAGCATCTCGGGCTGAAGAAGGGGCGCAAGGCCGGGGCGGGCGTGGTCGACGTCAAATGCCTGGGCGTCTGTCCGCGTGGCGCCGTGACGATGGTCAACGCCGCCGCGAGCCGCGAATGGCTGATCGTGCCCGCGGGCGCCGATCTCGACGATGTCGCACGCGCTGCCGGGCTTAAGCCTCAGGCGTAACGCTCCGCGGTCGCGCGGATCAGGGCGATCATGTTGGGGATGCCCTGAGTCCGGTTCGAGCTGAGCTGGTTGCGCAGATCGAATGGCGCCAGAGCCTCCTCGATGCCGGTTGCCAGAATATCCGCCGGGCTGCGGTCCTGCACCGTGAGCAGTACCAGCGCGATGATCCCCTTGGTGATCGCGGCGTTGCTGTCGGCAAGGAAATGCAGCGCGCCATCCTTCCGTACCGTCGGATAGACCCACACCGCCGCTGAACAGCCCCGCACAAGCGTCGCGTCGGTCTTGAGCGGATCGGGCATCGGCTCGAGCGCGCGGCCGAGATCGATCAGCAGGCGATAGCGGTCGTCGGCGTCGAGGAATTCATATTCGTCGCGGATATCGGACAGGCTCGGCATGGCCGCGCCTATAGCGGGGTTGCGCGGCGGTGCCAGCCCGGCATTGTACGGCACTGCTGAACGGAGAGGCGGAATGAAGCGCATGGCGAAGCGATGGGGACTGGTGGCGCTTGGCTTGTTGCTCGCGCTGCCCGGCGCGAGTCCGGCTCAAACCCCGGCCGCCGCGCCCGTCGCGAGCACGACCGACCTTGTCTACGCAACGCATGCGACCGGGCCGCTCCGTCTCGATCTGCACCGTCCGGCGGGGCGGGAGCGGGCGCCGGTGCTGGTCGTGCTGCATGGCGGCGGCTGGGCGCGCGGCGAACGGCCGAAGAGCTGGACCGGGCTGCGTCCCTTTGTCGAGGCGGGCTATGCGATCGTCAGCGTGCAATATCGCCTGTCGGGCACCGCGCAGGCCCCGGCGGCGGTACAGGACGCGCGCTGCGCGATGGCGTGGGTGGCGCGTTCGGCGGATCGCTACCGGCTCGATCCGCGCCGGCTCGTGGTGCTGGGCACCAGTGCGGGCGGGCATCTGGCGTTGATGGCGGGCATGCTGGGGAGCAAGGCGGATATCGATCCGCCCGCCTGCGGTCCGGTGCCGCGCGCCGCGGCGATCATCGATTTCTACGGCCCCACCGACCTTCGCCCGGAATCGCTGGGCCGGTGGAAAAGCCCGTCCGTGACCAAATGGATCGGGGAAGGGGGCGATGCGGCGGGGCTCGCGAAGCGCATGTCTCCGCTAACGCTGGTACGAAAGGGGCAGCCGCCGGTGTTCATCGTCCATGGCGATGCCGACAACATCGTCCCCATTCAGGCGTCGCAGGTGCTGAAGGAGGCGCTCGATCGTGCCGGGGTGTCGTCCGAATTCCACACCGTGCCCGGCGGCGGTCATGGCAAGTTCGCGGCTGAGGTGCAGGCCCGGCTCTACGCGGATGCGCTGCGCTTCCTGGAAAGGCACCGGATCACGCGTTGATCCGGCGCGGGGCCGGGAGCGGCTGCAAGGGGTGCCGCCCCCGGTTACGCGTTACAGGTCGACGCCGGCGGCGATCGCCTCGAGCTTGCGGATGCGCTCCTTAAGATCGGCGATCTCGATCCGCGCACCGGCGGTGCTGGGGGCGGGCTGGTGGGTGTCGCCGGCATGCGCCAGGCTCAGTTCCTGCCGCTTCAGCGACAGCCAGCCGCGCCATCCGGCCAGGCCCGCCGCGGTGACCATGCCCAGGCCGGCAAGGCCCGCGGTCGCAATGACAAGGTAGAAATTGGGGTCACTCATCACGCCCTCCATCAGACGCGTTGCGTTCGGTTGCGCCGGTCAGTTCCGGCCGTCGCGCAGCTTCTCGATCTCGCGGTCGAGATTGGTTGCGCTGTGATTGTCGGTGATCACGCGTTCCAGAACGGAAATCCGGTCCTTCAGCGTGCGTACCTCTTCCTGCAGGCGGCGGGCTTCAGCGGCGTTCGCGCCGTCATTGACGTGGTGCTCATTGCCCCACTTGTCCTTCCGCACGCCCATTTTCGCACGGATGATACTGGCGACGGATACGATCAGCACGATCCCCACCACCATTTCCGGCACACCCATCGAACGCCTCCTGATTATCTGTTTCGCTTCGCGCGCTCGGCGCGTTTCAGTTCGTGACTTTCGCCTGTTCGCGCGCCAGCCTCTCGGCGCGGCGGACGGGGCGGTCGCGCATCTCGGAAAGCGTGACGCCGATCGCGCCGATCACTCCCAGTACCGCGAAAAACCCGATCAACATTGCTCTTACTCCCGTTACGCAGGGTTGATTAGTTTACCGGCCGCTCGTCGCGCAGCCGTTCGATTTCGTCGGAGAGGTCGAGACCTTTGTCGGTCGCGATCCGCTCCAGCACCCGCACCCGCTGCTCCAGCCGCTCGGTATGTGCCGCGTACTGCGCGGCCTTCTCGGCGGTCTGCGCGTTGAGCGCCTCGGTCATCTTCTCTTTGTGCTTCAGCCAGCGTGCGAACATGCTGGAGCCGATGCCGCCGATCACCGGGATGCCGACGACGATCATGAAGAAGATGAGCATACTGGTCGGCATATCCCTGGCCTCTTCAGTTCTTGGTGACGCGGAGCGCTTCGATCTCGCGATCCAGCGCTACACTGCTGTCGGTGACGATGCGTTCGACATTCGCCAGACGGTCCTTGATCGAACCGAGTTCGGCGCGCAGCTGGGCGTTTTCGCCGGTCAGCAGCTTGATGCGTTCCATCGCCTCTTCGTTCTTCTTGGGGTACACTGCCTGCCCCCAGGCGCCGTCGAGCGGATAACCGTGCTTGATGCGCAGCCAGGTGGTGAGCACCCATCCCAGGATCCCCATGCCGCCCATGATGGCGATGAAGGGGAAGAAGGGCTGAAGAAATTGCGGGTCCATCGTGCGTTCCTTGTCTTCTTATGGTCTCAGCGCAGCGAGTCGATCTCGCGGGCGGTGCGGGCGGCGGGGTCGGTGGCGATGCGCTCCAGCACCGCGATCCGCTCCTCCAGCCGGCCGATCTGGCCGGTCAGCCGCTCATTCTCGTTCGTCAGCAGTTCGATCTCGCGCTTTGCGGCGGGATCGGCCTTGCCGGTCATGCCGCTCCACTCATTCTCGACGGGGTAGCCGTGCTTCGCACGGATCCAGGTCGATACGAGCCAGCCGAAGGTCGAGATCGCGATGATTGCGACGACGAAACCCGGTCCACTCCAGCTCATTGATCATGCCCTCCTGTTGAACGCCCCGCCGGTCAGCGCAGGCGTTCGATCTCGTCGGCGAGCTGCGTGTTGCGGCTCGTGTAGAAGGTCTCGATGTCGGCCATGCGGCGGTCGATATCGCGCAGCTTCGAGCGGACTTCCTGGGTCGAACGGCGCGGATTGGCCCGCACGCCCTGCCAGAATTTCGCGTCCTCATCGCTGTGGTAGAGGCCGATCGGCTTCTGCGACGTGACCATCGCCAGGCCGATATAGACGAAGAACATCAGCGGGAAGGTCGCGACCAGCAAGGCCAGGAAGCCGAGGCGGATCCACAGCGGGTCGACTCCGGTATATTCGCCAAGACCCTCGCAAACGCCCAGCCACTTGCCGTTGACCTTGTCGCGATAGAGTTGCGTGCGGCTTGCAGACATCTCTCAGTTCCTCCGTGCGCGTTCATAGTCGGGGAGTTCGCGGACCGGCGGCGCATCATGGCCGCGCAGGCGGAACTCGGGATTGTCGGCGGCGATGATCCGCTCGATGGTCTGAAGACGATCCTCGAGCCGGCGTGCCGTATAGTGCAGCTCGTCGAGCAGATTCTCGTCCTCGCCGGTCAGGGTCTTCGCCTGCTTCCACTTGGTGACATAGTGGAGGATCAGCCAGGGAAGACCGATTACCGCGGAGGTAATCGCGATGATTGCGACCAGTTCTTCCATCGCCTCAGCCCTCCTTGTTCAGGCGCGCCTTGAGCGCGGCCAGCTCGGCATCGACCTTCTCGGCCGACTGGAGCTCGGCGATCTCCTCCTCCAGCGTCTTCTTCGGCGCGCCCAGTGCCAGCGCGTCGGCGCGGCCCTCGGCGAAGTCGACCCGGCGCTCGAGCAGGTCGAAGCGGCTGAACGCCTCGCTCACCTTCGATCCGTTGGTCATCTCGCGCAGCTTGACGCGGTTGTTCGCGCTTTCCAGGCGGGTCATGATCGCATTCTGGCGGGCACGAGCATCGCGCAGCTTGGTCTGCAGCTTCGCGATATCCTCTTCCGAGGCGCGCAGCGCATCGTCGAGCACCGCAATCTCGGCGCCCAGCTGGTCGCACATGTCGAACGCCTTCTGACGCTCCACCAACGCGGCCTTGGCCAGGTCTTCGCGATCCTTGCTCAGCGCCAGCTCGGCCTTTTCGGTCCAGCTCGCCTGCAGGTTCTCCAGCTTCGCGATATGACGCCGCATTTCCTTCTGGTCGGCGATGGTGCGCGCCGCGCTGGCGCGAACCTCGACCAGAGTCTCCTCCATCTCGAGGATGATCATGCGGATCATCTTCGCCGGGTCTTCCGCCTTGTCGAGAAGGTCGGTCATGTTGGCTGCGATGATGTCGCGGGTGCGAGAGAAAATGCCCATCTTCAACTTGCTCCTTGGAAACTTCGTGCCGCCGGGCGGGCTAGGGGGTACCCGCCCGGCGGGACCGCTCAGGCAACCGCCTGAGTGGAAACTTCTGCCGTCGCGGTGGCGGCGGGGCCGACTACGCTGGCGAGGCAGGTGGTGCTCACGACCAGGGTGCAGACCAGCGCCGCCATCGTGGTGCGAAAGCTGTTGTTGCCCTTATACATGTCGTTCCGTCCCTTGATCTGGTGTCTCTTTCGCCGCCATTCGCGGCATGTCAGTGATATTGCAGGGCGCGTGCCAAGTTCGGAAACTGGCTGAAATCCGCCATTTTTAGCGTGTTTTTGCAGATCGCTGCATTTGCTCTCTTGCCAAGTGTTGGGAAAATACCCCAAAGGTTCGGACATGGAGCGCACCACTCAGGTCATTGGCCAGTCCGGCGCCTTTCTCGACGCGCTTGAGCTGGCCTCGCGCGCCGCTGCGCTCGACCGGCCGGTGCTGGTGATCGGCGAGCGCGGCACTGGCAAGGAGCTGGTCGCGGAGCGTCTCCATCGCCTGTCGCCGCGCTGGGATCAGCCGCTGGTGGTGATGAACTGCGCCGCGCTGCCCGAGACGCTGATCGAGGCGGAACTGTTCGGGCATGAGGCAGGCTCCTTCACGGGCGCGACGAAGGGGCGGGCCGGCCGGTTCGAAGAGGCGGATGGCGGTACCCTGTTCCTCGACGAGCTGGGCACGCTTTCGATGGCGGCGCAGGATCGCCTGCTGCGCGCGGTCGAATATGGCGAGATCACGCGGATCGGCGCGTCCAAGCCGATCACCGTCGACGTCCGCATCGTCGCCGCGACCAACGAACATCTGCCCGAGCGGGTGGAGAGGGGAACGTTCCGTGCCGACCTTCTCGACCGGTTGAGCTTCGAGGTGGTGACGCTGCCGCCGTTGCGCGCGCGCGCCGGTGACATCCTCGTCCTCGCCGAGTTCTTCGGGCGGCGCATGTCGTCGGAGATCGGCCGGGATTGGGACGGGTTCGGCCCCACCGCGCTCGACGCGCTCACCGACCATAGCTGGCCGGGCAATGTCCGCGAGCTGCGCAATGTGGTCGAGCGCGCGGTCTATCGCTGGGACCGGCACGGTCCGGTGGATGCGATCCAGGTCGATCCCTTCGCCTCGCCCTATCGCCCGGCGCCGATGCCGCACGGCATTCCCGGCAACGCCGCGCCGGTCCAGCTCGTCACCGAGGAGCCGGGGCCGCTGCCGCGCCGCGACGATGATCATGCGGGCGACTTCAAGAGCCGCGTCAACCGTTTCGAGCGCGAGTTGCTCAGCCGCGCGCTGGCCGAGAACCGCTTCAACCAGCGCTCCACCGCCGAAGCGCTTGGCCTGAGCTACGACCAGCTCCGCCATGCGCTCAAGCGCCATGAGTTGCTCAACGCGGGCGGCTAGGTTGCCATCCGGGGCGCGAGCGGCCTATCGCGCCCGGCATGGAATTCACCGCAGAGATCATCGCCTTTCTCCTCGCCGTCGCATTCGTCGCGGGCACGATCGATGCGATGGCGGGCGGGGGCGGGCTGCTGACCATTCCCGCGCTG
>DATIGZ010000152.1:0-4043 GCA_035481255.1 Sphingomonas sp.
GATGCGCACTGCGGCGGGCGGCATCGAGGGGACGATCGCCGCCAACGATAGCGACGGCGACCGCTCCGTCCGATATTTCGGTTCGGCGGCGGTGCCGGTGCCCGAGGGCTTTACGGAGATTTTGAGCGTTCCCGGTTCGCCGATGCAGGGAGATGTCGCCTTTCAGGACGTTTCCGAGCTTGAGCCCGGTGTATGGATGCGCAGTACCGGAAGGTTTCAGCGCAGGGGCAACGCGCTGTGCGGCAAGGGATGGGAAACGATTGCGCTGCTGACCAAGCGCGACGAGCCGCTGAGTGAGGACGCGCAGTTTGCGGTCATGGCGATGCGCCTGATGATCCCCAAGATGCGCGAGGTCGAGGTCTGCATCGTCATGGTCGAACGGCCCGACGGGAGCCTGATCGACCGGAGTTACCTGCCCGATGGGCGCACACTTCCGGCGATCGACCGCGCGGCGACGCCTGTGAAGCTGCGCCCGTTCAGCGACGCCGCGGCGATCATCCGGCCCTGACGAGCGCGCCGCCGGCCATGGGTTGCGCCCCGCCGCGAGCGAGGCTGCGCCACAGCCATTCGAGCGGGCCATAGGCGAAACGTTCGAGCCATGGCTTCGACCAGAGCAGCATCGCCGCCCAGACGGCGAGGACGACGAGGTAGACTTCGGCGCGCGACAATTCGCCATACCAGCCAAGGCCGTAACCGTAGAAGATCGCGGTGCAGATCAGGCTGGTCGCGAGATAGTTGGTGAACGCCATTCGCCCCGCCGCGGCGATGCGCGTGGTGAGAGCACCTCCGGGACGCATGAGCAGGATGATCAGGCTGGCCCATGCCATGATCGCCAGCGGGCGGAAGGGAACGGTGGCGGGCATTACCGCTGTCGTCACCGAGATCAGGCTGAAATCCTGCGAGATCATCCAGATGCCGAGCGCGGTGTAGACGGGCCATGCGATCCCGAAGCCGACCGCGATCCACCGGACGTAGCGCGCGCGCTCCCAGCTGCCGGTGAGCATGCCGCTCTTCAGACCGGCCATGCCGAAGAGCATGTAGGCGAGTGTTTCCCAACCAAATTGGAAGAGGCCCATGAGCGGCATGAACCGGTTTTCCCCGAACCGGTCGATCGCGATGCCCAGCCAGTCCCCGCGATGCAACGCCACCTGTTCGGTGATCCAGGCGGCTGGCGGCGTGCCGAAGCCGTGGCTCAGGCCCTCGATCGCGTCCGCCATGCCGGGTTGGCCCGGTGCGGCCTGCGCCATCATGACGGTGAGGGGCAGAAACATCGTCGCGGCGAGCTCAACGACGAGCAGGATGATCCCGATACCCACCATCGTCTTCACTCGCGCCTTGCGGAAGAGGAAGGCGATCATGCCGATCAGCGCATAGTGGCTGAGAATGTCGCCCCACCAGACCAGCCAGAGGTGGATCAGACCGAAGACGAGCAGCCAGACCATCCGGGCATAATGGATGCGGGCGGGGTTCTCGCCCTTCGACTCTGCGCGTTCGATCACCAGCAACATCGATGCGCCGAACAACAAGGAGAAGAGCCCGCGCATCTTGCCGTCGAACAGGATGAAATTGCCGAGCCAGACGGCAAGATCGATCCCGGCATCGCCGCCATAGGCGGCGGGGTTGAAATAAGCGGGCATCGGCATGGCGAAGGCGATGATGTTGAGCAGCAAAATGCCCATCACCGCGACCCCGCGCACGGTGTCGAGCGTCAGGATGCGGTCGCGTGCCGTGGTCGCCATGAAATTCCCCCTGTGTTATTCACTTAGTACAGCGCGCCGCGGCGCGATGCTAGCGGCGAGCGATCAGCGCGATCGGAACGCCGACAAGGAGAATGTGGAACAGCAGCTGGCTGGCGATGCCGATCGGGTTCACCGGGAAGGTTCCGAAGCGCAATGGTACGATCAGCAGATTCATCACGACATAAGTGATCAGGCCATAGACGACGCCCCAATAGATGGGCTGGGCCTTGAGCCGCGGCATGCGGTCGGCGGCGAGGACGAAGATGGCCGCCATGATCGCCATCAGCGCGAAATGCACGGCAAGGCCGAGCGCCGCGCCGTTCGTCCCCCATTGCTTCGCGTCGGGAAAGGGGCCGGAGGCGACGTAACGCAGCATTGCGTCGACCTTTCGTCCGTAAGCGAGCGTCATGCCGATCGCGGCGAGGATATCGAGCGTACCCGCCACAAGCGTGGCTGCGGCTATGCGTTTCGTGGTGCTCCAGTTTTGCATCATTCCCCCCTTGTTCCGCGTGCAGGTCAGCGCAGCTCCTTGCGGATCATCAGTTTCAACCCCGACCAGATTTCATCGATCGCGCAGACCTTTACATCGACAAGACCGAGCGGCAGTGCGACCTCGCGGATCACGTCTTCGGTGACGTCGGTAGCCACCTTCGCGGCCTTTTTAGGCCAGGAGACCCAGACGAAGCCGCTCGGCGCGATAAGTTGGCGAAGCGCGGTCAGCTCGCAATCGAGCCGGGCGCGTTCGGTGACGAAGACATGCGCGGCGTCGATCCCGGCGCCTGGCGCAGCGAGCAATTCGAGTCCGAGCGAGTCGAGCGCGATTTCGGCGCGGACGCCATCGGGCATGTCGGCGATGAAGGCGCGCATGCCGGGTTTGAAGCCCAGCTTTTCGGCGAGCGGGGTGGTGGAGTAGCCGGCGGTCACTTGCTGTCGTCCTCCCGTGATCCGTTCAGAAAGTCCCAAAGGTCACACCCGTAACGCGCGAGTCCGCGATTGTGCCCATCCGGCGCGGCAAGCATCGGAAGGTGGCACAGTTTCGCGATGTAGGAAATTGGTTACGCAGGTAACGGACGAGATGCCGAATGTGGCGTCAATGCAGCACCGGAAGCCGCGCTTGCGGCGCGGACAGCGAGAGAGCTTTGGCGGCATGGCTGACGGTGCCGTGGACCCCGGCACGAAGCCGGGGTGACGGAGAAGTTGCGGTGCTGGGGCTGATCAGGCGAGCGCGGCGTCGCTGTCGCTGCCCATCAGTGCCGGGAAGAAACCTTCGTGCGCGGTGCGCAGGTCGTCGATGCTGACGCACCAGTCGCCCTCGTCCAGCTCGAAGATCAGCCGGTCCTTGATCGTGCGGCCCAGCGGGTCGGCGGGGACGTCCGCTTCGGCGGCGGCGGTCAGGAACTCGGTCAGCGCCTCATCGGGGACGGTGACGAGGTAGAGGCCCTGATCCTCACCGAAGAAGGAGCCGGCGACACCGAAGGGCTGCGCCTGATCGACCATTGCGCCGATGCCGCTGGCGAGCGCCATTTCGGCGAGGCTGACCGCGAGGCCGCCGTCGGACACGTCGTGGACGGCGTTGACGAGGCCGCGGCCGATCATCGCGCGGACGAAATCGCCGGTGCGCTTTTCGGCCTTGAGGTCGACGGGCGGTGGCGGGCCTTCCTCGCGGCCATGGATCTCGCGCAGCCAGATCGACTGGCCAAGGTGGCCGCCGCGCTCGCCGACCGCGATGATCGCGTCGCCGGTGGCCTTGAAGCCGATGGTCATCGACTTCGACCAGTCGGCGAGGATGCCGACGCCGCCGATCGCGGGGGTGGGGAGGATCGCCGAACCGCCGCCAGTCGCCTTGCTCTCATTGTAGAGCGACACGTTGCCCGACACGATCGGGAAGTCGAGCGCGCGGCAGGCGTCGCCCATGCCCTCGAGGCAGCCGACGATCTGGCCCATGATCTCGGGCCGCTGCGGGTTGGCGAAGTTGAGGCAGTTGGTCACCGCGAGCGGGGTCGCGCCGACGCTGGTCAGGTTGCGCCACGCCTCGGCGATCGCCTGCTTGCCGCCCTCGACCGGGTCGGCGAAGCAATAACGCGGCGTGCAATCGGTGGTGATGGCGAGGCCCTTGGCCGTGCCGTGGACCCGGACGACCGCGGCGTCGCCGCCGGGACGCTGGACGGTGTCGGCACCGACCATGTGGTCATATTGTTCCCAGATCCAGCGTCGACTTGCGATGTCCGGCGAGCCCATCAGCTTGACCAGGTCGGCGGCGATGTCGGAGCTTTCCGGCTCGTCCGAAAGCTCGGCGGGCTTGGG
>DATIGZ010000153.1:0-2405 GCA_035481255.1 Sphingomonas sp.
GCGCAAGCCCTTTGCCCGGATCGCGGCGGACGCGACCACCGAGCATCGCCGCCTGTTCCGCCGCGTCAGCATCGATCTCGGCGGCACGCCTGCTGCGTCGCTCCCCACCGACCAGCGCGTGCGCCAGTCGGAGACGGTGGACGACCCCGCGCTTGCCGCGCTCTATTTTCAATATGGCCGTTATCTGCTGATCTGCTCCTCACGCCCGGGCAGCCAGCCGGCGAACCTGCAAGGCATCTGGAACGACAAGACCAGCCCGCCCTGGGGCAGCAAGTACACGATCAACATCAATACCCAGATGAACTATTGGCCCGCGGAGCTGACCGCGCTGCCCGAATGCGTCGAGCCGCTGATCCGCATGGTCAGCGAGATCGCACAGACCGGCGCGAAGATGGCGCGCGACATGTACGGTGCGCGCGGCTGGGTGACGCACCATAACACCGATCTGTGGCGCGCGACCGCACCGATCGACGGCGCCAAGTTCGGACTGTGGCCGACCGGCGGCGCGTGGCTGTGCACGCATCTGTGGGAGCATTACGAATACAACCCGGACCCGGCGTTCCTGTCGCGCATCTATCCGATCCTGCACGGCGCGTCCCTGTTCTTCCTCGATACGCTCCAGACCGATCCCGAGACCGGCCACCTCGTCACCAACCCCTCGCTCTCGCCCGAGCTGGGGCATGGACGCGGCTCCTCGCTGATCCACGGGCCGACGATGGACATGCAGATCCTCTCCGACCTGTTCGACCAGACGGTGGCCGCCGCGCGCATCCTGCACAAAGAGGGCGACACCACCCGCCAGTTCGCCGCCGCCCGCGCGCGCCTGCTGCCGATGAAGGTCGGCAAGGAAGGCCAGCTTCAGGAATGGCCCTATGACTGGGATGGAAGCTCGGCCGAGCTCAACCACCGCCATGTCTCGCACCTCTACGGCCTGCACCCCAGCCGGCTGATCGATATGGATCGCACCCCCGCGCTCGCCGCGGCGGCGAAGCTCACGCTGGAGATTCGCGGCGACAAGGCCACCGGCTGGGCTACCGCATGGAGAATCAACCTGTGGGCGCGGCTGCGCGACGGCGAGCGCGCGTACAGCATCCTGCGCTTCCTGCTCGGACCGGAGCGCACCTATCCAAATCTGTTCGACGCCCACCCGCCCTTCCAGATCGACGGCAATTTCGGCGGCACCGCCGGAATGGTCGAGATGCTGGTGCAGAACCATGGCGAGACGATCGAATTGCTTCCCGCACTTCCGTCTGCATGGCCGACGGGGTCGGTGCGCGGTCTGCGCACGCGCGGCGGCTGCACGGTTGACCTCGCGTGGCGCGACGGCCGCCTCGAAAGCGCGCGCATCGCCGGGCGGATCGCGGGCAACCGCACCGTGATCCTGAACGGCAAGCGCCGTACGATCCCCGTCGGCCCAGGCCGTGTCGTCACGCTGCGCGCCGGGCAATTCGCATGATCGATCGCCGCGCGCTGATCGCCGGCGTCGCGGCACTGGCCGCGACACCCCGCGCGCGCGCCGCATCGCGCGCAACGCTGACGGTGAGCAAGTCCGGCAGCCCCGGCACCTTCCCCACGCTCGCCGCCGCGTTCGACCGTGCCCGCACGCTTAGCCGTCCTGCGCATGTCCGGGTCGAACCCGGCATCTACGAAGAGAAGATCAAGCTCGACATTCCCGATCTCCACCTCTCGGGCACCGGTGCGGCGAGCATCCTGAGCTTCGGCGCCGCATCCGGCCTCACCGATCCGCAGGGAAAGAAATGGGGCACCGGCGGATCGGCGACCATCACCGTCACCGCGCCCGGCGCCATCCTGTCAAATCTCACCATCCGCAACAGCTTCGACTATCTCCACAATGCACGCACCCGCGCGGTCGACGGGGCGCAGGCGGTGGCGTTGTCGATCGCGCGCGGCGCCGACCGAGCGATCGTCCGCGATTGCGTGATCGAGGGGTATCAGGACACGCTCTATGTGCAGGAAAGCTGCCGGGCGTGGTTCACCGGCTGCACGATCAGCGGCAATGTCGACTTCATCTTTGGCGGGGCGACCGCGATCTTCGAGCAGTGCGAGATCCGCTCGCGCTTCGTGCCGTGCGCGCCCTTGCAGGGCTTCGTCGCAGCACCAAGCACGCCCATCGAAATTCCTGCGGGCCTGATCTTTCGCAGCTGCCGCCTGACGCGCGAAGCCGGATTGCCCGACGACAGCGTCTGGCTCGGCCGCCCCTGGCGGGCCGGCGGCAATATGCGGCTGACCGGCGCGGCGCTTTACGACGGCTGCTGGATGGACGCGCATATCCGCCGCGATGGCTGGACCTGGATGGGGTACAAGGACCCCGGCGGCGTCGCGCGCCAGCTCACCCCCGCCGAAGCGCGGCTGTTCGAACATGTCAGCACCGGCCCCGGCGCCGG
>DATIGZ010000154.1:0-9855 GCA_035481255.1 Sphingomonas sp.
GCGCAGATGTATCACTGCGTGCACGGATCGTATCGCCCGTTCCGAAGGAACGGGCGAAGTCGATACCCGCGGCGACGCGGAGATAACGAGCGCCTCGACGGCTACACGGAGATTTTGGCCGGCGGCGCTGCAACCGTTGCACGGAATCGGCGTCGTTCGGCGACGGTCGGTGCAACTCCTCGCGGGCGCTGCCGCCCTAGACATAGGCCGCGTCCGCCGTGGTGTCGTGTTCGTCGAAATTTCGAACCTGATCGTGCCGGGGCGGCGCCCCCCCAATCAGGAACGAAAGATCAACGCTATGGCTTCGCTGCTACCGCTTTTGCCCGTGCCCGTATCGGGCCGCCGGCGTCCGCTGACCCTCAATCGAACCGCTTCCAGCCTCGCGCTGATCGTCGGCTCGATGAGCCTCGCGGGCCTCGCTTCGCCCGCCAGGGCCCAGTGTATCGAGAACCCCGCGGACGTGTTCACCTGCTCGGGAACGCAGGACTCGACCCAGACCTTGAACGGGCCGAACGTGTCGATCACGACCACGCCCGGCTTCACCGTCGACACGATTTCGAACGGTGGCGGGTCGAGCTTCGTCGTGAACGGTCAGGATAGCGTCAGCTATATCGACATCGAAGGTTCGCGCCTGGCGGGCGGCGGCGCCTACTTCACTTCCGGCACCGGCGATCTGGTCATCGTGTCGAATGGCGAGATCGATTCCGATCTCGGCTTGCAGGGGCTGGGCCTCGAGACGCTCAACGGTGGCGATATCCACGTCACCTGGAACGGCCATATCAATAACTCGAGCGGCGAAGGCGTTCGCGCGACCGGCACGGGCGACATCAACCTGCTGCTCTCGTCGGTCTACGCTCAGGACGGCGGCATCGAGATCAACCAGAACGGCCCGGGCGGGGTGAGCCTGACCGCCACCGGCGACGTGACGAGCGTGAGCGCCCGCGGCGTGGTGGTCACGACCGGCCCGGCCTCGACCGGCGACATCTCGCTCGACCTGCGAAGCGTCACCGCCTCCGGCCGCGCCGTGAATGTTATCAATCAGGGCAGCGGCGGCACCTTTATCCGATCCACGGGGACGCTCTCCGGCATCCTCGGCATCCGGGTGACCAACGATGTCGGCGCTGGCGAATTGTTCGTCGATGTCGCGGATGTCAGCGGCGTGGACCCGGCCTTCTTCGGCAACAATTACGGAGTGTCGGACACCTTCGTGCGGACTCGCGACGTGTTCTCCGAGAGCACCGGCCTGCAGATGCATAACGATACGACGGCGGGCAACCTTACCGTCATCACCCGGAACGTCGCCGCGGGCAATACAGGTATCTCGGTCGCAAACGACGGGACCGGCACCACTTCCGTTACCGCTCAAGGCAACGTGACTGCGGGCGGCGGCGGCGTGTCCGTCATCAACGGCATTCTTGCCCGGAACCTGTCCGTCTGGACCCAGGGCGTTCAGTCGGGCAACGGCAGCGGCATCGGTGTCACCCAGGAGGGGAACGGCTCCGTCAATGTCCGCGCCGACGGAACGATCGTCAGCGAGGGCGGCACGGGAATCCGGGTCCGTACCGGCGTTCAGGCCACCAGCGTGACCGTGACGGCTGCGCAGAACGTCGAGGGCGAGTATTGGGGTCTCCTCATCGACCATGCCGGCTCTGGCGGAGTCGTGGTGACCGCCGCTGGCGATATCGTCGGCGAGCTTGAGGAAGGTGTATGGGTCAAGGCAGGCCCGGCGTCCGGCTACGTCACGCTCGATCTGCAGGCGGTCTCGGGCGACAACTACGGGGTTCGGGTCGACAACACCGGCCTCGGGGGAACGGTCATCCGCGCGGCCGACGCGATCCTCGCGAACGGGACCGGCCTCTACGCCGAGAACGGCGCAGGCTCGGGCGAACTGCTGATCGATGTGGCCGGCGTCGGCTCCGCAGGTCAGGCCGTTACGGCAATCAACAACGGTGCCTCCGGCACCTTCGTCCGGCTTCAGGACGTGCTTTCGGTCAACTCCAGCGCTGTTCGCGTGGAGAATGGCGCGACCGCCGGCGCCCTGACGCTGATTGCAGGCGACGTCCAGGGTCAGGGTGCGGGCATCTCCGTCGATAATGACGGCACGGGAGGAACGTCAGTCACCGCCACGGGTACGGTGACCGCCTTTCTGGGCGACGGTGTCAGCGTCGGCACGGGGCAACAATCCCAGCACCTGTTCATCGACGTCCAGGACGTGTTCGCGGGCGATAACGGCATCGGCGTGAGCCATTCCGGCACCGGCACCGTCGATGTCCGCGCGGCCGGCTCGGTAATCGGCGGCTGGGGCGACGGAGTCCGGCTCAACGCCGGTCTTCAGAACACCGGCGTCAAGCTGGAGACCGGGGCCGTTCAAGGCGGGCTGAACGGCGTCACCATCGACAATTTCGGGACCGGCGACGTCGAGTTCACTGCAACAGGCACGGTGATCGGCGAACTGCAGCACGGCCTTCGGATCGATAACGATCAGACCGCCGGCGACCTGCGGATCGACGTTCAGGCGGTACAGGGTGGCGAGAGCGGCATCTTCGTGAGCCATGCCGGCACCGGCGTCGTTGCGATCAGCGCTGCCGGCCCGGTGATCGGACAGGGCGGCAACGGCTTCCGGGTCAACGCCCTTGGCCAGAGCGCCGGCGTGATGATCGACGGCGCTTCGGCGCGCGGCGCGCTGAACGGCGTCGAAGTCGGAAATTTCGGCGGGGGCGATACCGTCGTGACTCTTTCCGGTCTGGCCCTCGGCGAACAGATGAACGGCGTGCTGGTCAACCACGGCACGGGCGCCGGAAACCTGCTCATCGACGTGGCCGCCGCCGGCGGCGAGGATCATGGCATCTCCGCCCTCAACCAGAGCGGCGGCACGACGCGCATCATCGTGCGCAACCTGGCTGAAGGCTCCATGGCCGGCGTGGCGGCGTCATCGCTGTTCGGCGGTGACATCGCCATCGAGAACCAGGGGTTGGTCCGCGGTCACATGGCGGAGCCGACCTCGCGCGCTCTGCGTGCCGGCACCGCGGACAGCATCACCGTGAACAATGCCGGGACCCTCGTCGGAACGACGGAGTTTCATGGCGGCGGCGCCCGGTTGTTCAACACCGGGATCTGGATCAACGGCGGCGAGAGTCTGTTCGCCGGCACGAACGATCGGGTCGTGAACGCGGCCGGCGGCCGGATCTTCGCGGCCGGCGACGCCGTCACCGCGGAAACGACCAGATGGTCGGGCCTGGAGCGCTTCGACAGTGCCTCCGTACTGTCGCTGATCGATGGCGGCGCCGGCGATGTGCTGCAGACTTCGGCGGCGACCGTCTTCCAGACGGGTTCGACTCTGGGCGTCGATTTCGGCGGCGTAGCCTCGGACGTCTTCCGCACCTCAGGGACGCTGGAGATTCAGGCCGGTTCCCAGCTCGCCCTCAATCAGATCGGCGACATGACGCTCCACCATCGCTACGTGGTGGCCGAAGCCCTGCAAGGCCTGACCGGCGAGTTCGATTTCGACGATGTCTACCTGACCGCCTTCGCGGGTTTGCGCGACGGCTATACGGCGACCCAGGCCTATGTGGAGTTCGCTCAGTTGCGGGCGCTCGCCGAAGCGGGGCTGACGCCGAACCAGAAGGCGGCGGCCGGCGGAGCCGACAGCCTGCCGACCGGCAATCCCTTAAAGGATGCGCTGCTGCTGCTGCCGTCGGACGACATCGCTCGCGATGCGTTCGACCAGTTGTCCGGCGAAATCCATGCGACCGCCCGGACTGCGTTGGTCGAGGACAGCCGCTTTCCGCGCGACGCAGTGCTGGACCGGCTGGCCGAAGCCGACGGCTCGGGCGCCATCTGGGCGCGGGCGTTCGAAGGCGGCGGCGTCAGCGACGGAAACTTCAACGCCGCCCGCGGTGATCGCGACGGGCGCGGCATGATGGCTGGCATAGACCGATCGGTCGGCGGGACCGTGACCCTCGGCGCCGCCATGGGGGTGCTGAAGTCCGATGTTCGGGTCGACCGCCGCGCCAGCCGGGCCGAGATGGAGAGCATCCACGGCATGATCTACGGCGGCGCGAAGCTGGGCGCATGGCGGGTTTCCGGAGGGCTGGGCTATGCCCGGACCGTGACGAAGACCCGGCGCGCGATCGCCTTCCCGGGTATCCAGGACATCGTCGAGGCGAAGTATGACGGCTCGGTGCTGCAAGGCTTTGCCGACGTCGGTTATCGCGTACCTGTGAGCGGCGGTTGGGCCGAACCTTTTGCCAGTGTGGCGGCGGTCCGCGTGCAGAGCGATGCCTTTACGGAGAAGAGCGGGGAGACAGCCCTGTCGGGCGAGCGGATCGATGAGGACGCGGTGATCTCGACGCTGGGCTTGCGGTTCGAAACCAGTCCGGCGGGTTCCTTCTCCGTGCGCGGAATGGCCGGCTGGCAGCGGAACTGGGGCAGCGCCGATCCGCTCGGCCGTCACCGCTTCGACGGCGGCGAAATGTTCGAGGTTCTGGGCGCCGCTCAGTCGAAGGACGCCGCGGTGACCCGCGTGGAAGCTCGCTGGCGGCTGTCGCCGCGCATCGGCTTCGGCCTGGGCTATAGCGGCGCGCTCGGCGACGGCGGCGCGGACCACGCGATCACCGGGGTCTTCAGGGTCGCCTTCTGACGGCCTGACTCCGGCGGCCGGGTCCTCGTTCCTGAGCCCGGTCGGTCCTCCGGACGGTCATGCGCCGTCCGGAGGGCTTGATGCCCTCATTGTGATTGGCCGAGTAAGCGGCGGCAGGCTACAATTCGGCAATCGCCATCTCGCTTTCACGATGCTCGACGGCTGGGGAGGCAAGGAGGCGCTCGCGATCTGGCAGGAAAGCATGGATGCGATCTACGACGTGCGCCGACCATGCCGGCTTTCGAACTCGCGCCGAGGCATTCCATTTTGGCGAGGTGGTGCTCACCGCCTATCGTTGTTCAGCGCAGACTTTCGACCGATCCCGCGCGCGGATCGGGCGGGACGGGATCGAGCATTATACACTCCAGCTCTGCCTCTCCGGCCGGCACGGTCATCCCGACGGAGCAAGCGGCCGCGAGGCGCAACCGGGTGACCTGCCGGTTTTCGGCACGCGCCACGACGCCGCAGAGTTCATGCTCCGCGCCGGTGACGCGCCCCGCAGAATGACCGCTTTTTGGGAAATCGGACGAGTGCTTCGAACGACAGCTATGCGGGCGCGTTGCGGCCGTATCGAGCTCCGCCAGCAGCTTGACGAATCGATATTTCGAGAATAGTCGAAATATCGATTCGTCAAGGGAGACTGCGGCCATGAAGCGCCTTCACATGCACGTCAGCGTGCCGGACCTCGAACCGGCGATCGCCTTTTACAGCACCTTGTTCGATGCCCCGCCCTCGGTCGTGAAGGACGATTATGCGAAATGGATGCTCGAGGATCCGCGCGTCAATCTCGCGATATCCGCGCGCGCCCGCGCCACCGGCATCGACCATGTCGGCGTCCAGGTGGATAACGCCGGCGAGCTCGCCGACCTGACGGGCCGCCTGAAAGCCGCGGGGGCGAAAACCTTCGATCAGGAGGCCACGACCTGCTGCTACGCCAAGTCGGACAAGGCGTGGGTGACAGACACTGCGGGCGTCCGCTGGGAAACCTTCTACACCCACGGCGAAGCGACCACCTACGGCGAGGACGAAGTCTTCACCGAGGACAGCGCATGCTGCGCGCCCGCGCCCAAGGCATGTTGCTGATGCAGCTCCCGACCGCCGTCGAAGCGCTGTCCGCGCTCGCGCATTCGAGCCGTCTCGCGGTATTCCGCCTGCTGGTACGGGCGGGCACGGACGGGATGGCCGCGGGCGACATCGCGCGCGAGGTCGGGGCGCTTCCCAACACGCTGTCGACGCATCTGGCCATTCTCGGCAATGCCGGGCTGGTCCAGTCGCGGCGCGACGGCCGGTCGGTGATCTATTCGGCGGACTATGACGGGATGCGCGATCTGCTCGGCTTCCTCGTCGCCGACTGCTGCGCCGGGCGCCCGGAGATTTGCGGTTCGCTCGGCGATCTGGCCAGTAACGCCGATTGCTGTTCGTGACGCTGGCGCGCCGTCTCGCCGCCGAATTCGTCGGCACGACGATGCTGCTCGCGATCGTCGTCGGCTCGGGAATCATGGGCGAGCGCCTCGCCGCGGGAAATGACGCGATCGCGCTGCTCGGCAACACGATCGCGACCGGCGCGGGCCTGGTCGTGCTCATCCATATGTTCGGGCCGATCTCCGGCGCGCATTTCAACCCGGCCGTGACCCTGGCCGTCTGGCTGAAGCGCGAGACGAGCGCGCGCCTTGCCGCCTGTTACGTGATCGCGCAGGCGACCGGCGCGATCCTCGGCGTATGGACGGCACACGCCATGTTCGCGGAGCCGATCGTCCAACTGTCGGTAAAGGCGCGCGACGGGCTTCCGCAGGGCTTCGCCGAGGGCGTCGCCACCTTCGGCCTGATCGGGACCATCTTCGCCACGCAGCGGCATCGTCCCGAGTTCACGCCGGTCGCGGTCGGGCTCTACATCACCGCCGCCTATTGGTTCACGGCGTCGACCTCGTTCGCGAACCCCGCGGTGACGATCGCGCGCAGCCTCACCGACAGCTTCGCGGGGATCGCGCCGCACTCCGCTCCGCTGTTCATCGCCGGGCAGCTCGGTGGGGCGATCGCGGCAATCGCGCTGTTCACCTGGCTATTGAGAGAGGAAGCCGAACATGACCGAAGCCGTGCCGATCACGATCTATCACAATCCTGACTGCGGCACTTCGCGCAACGCGCTCGCGATGATCGAGGCGGCCGGGTATGCGCCCAGGGTCGTCGAGTATTGCAAGGTCGGCTGGACGCGCGCGCAACTGGACGAACTGCTGGCCGCGATGGATGCGAAACCGCACGACGTAATACGCGAAAAGGGCACGCCAGCGGCAGAGCTCGGTCTGCTCGATCCATCGGTGCGGGACGAGGTGATTATCGACGCCATGATCGAGCATCCGATCCTGGTGAACCGGCCGATCGTGGTGACGCCCAAGGGAACGAAGCTGTGCCGTCCGTCCGAAGTGGTGCTCGAGCTTCTGGACGAACGGCCGACCGAATTCACCAAAGAAGACGGAGAGATCGTTCGTCTGTAATGTCGGCTATGAAAGCGCGTAACCGCCGACACAACAAGCGCAAAGTCGGATCCCAGATCGTAACGCAAAGACAGTTATCGCAACGATGAGCCTGCTGTCGCCGGAGCGTGGCATTTCCGGCAGCGCTAGCCTTGTAAGCAGCCTTTAACGGCTGCTGTGCCAAGCCAGTGCAATGCAAGACGAGTGGGGTTTCCAATGAGCTGCCGCCAGATCGGCCTGACGCTGGCCGCGGCGCTCAACGCTTTCAGCGCCCCTGTCCGCGTCGCTGCAAGGCTAGTGATCGGCGTATCATTGGTGCTCGTTCATGTTAACAGTGCCCAAGCGCGACAGGTGACCGGCGGCTATCCCGAAGATAGTCAAAATCAAGGGTTTCTCGACCCGATGTGCCGGCGGTGGATGCCCGTCATGCGTCGGCTGATGAAGACCCCTTGGCCACAGTCCGCCGATCAGTTTGAATTGGTGACTGCGAAACTACAGCCGCTTTGGGTCCGTACACCGCCCAATGCCTACCGCTCCGTGCTTGTCGCGTGGATGGATCAGCAACTTACCGACTATGCACCACCACATAAGTTCGATCGGCGTACTCTGCGCAACCTCGTCGACAAACACCTGCGAGCCGGAAGAATTACAATCTGGCGCACACGCGTTCCGATGCCCTTCATGGATTGGCCGAGCAAGTATCCGCGCTATCGGGAGGTCACCCGAATTCGATTCCAGCCCATCCAGAGATTGTTTCCAACTCCTCCGGAGAAGCATGCTCTCTATGGGCAGGCTTTCTACTACATTATCAGCCAACGCCGGCCCTCTCCGGTCGATGTAGGGCCGCATAGCGATAATCCTGCTTTTCTGTTCCTCCACAAAGGAATCCCGCTCTTTCTCCGGCCGGTCTACAATCAGGTGACCTGGGCGTATGAGCCATTCCCGCATTCGCTGGATAACCCGCTTCAATATGGCGGCATCGTGCTTTCCTTCGGATGCGATCCCCACCGATACTCCGTGGCGCGCTAGAGACTTCTCTGAATTGCTGCCTACGAGAAGCTGCCGGACCCAAAAACACTCGATAGCTGCCGATCAACCCTCGGCTGAACCAATGGCAAGTTTCGGGATTGTCCGCGAACCCACCGAGCGACCGCTATTAAGGCGCTTTGCAGGATGACCGCTTTGAGGCGGCTAAGCGGCGACACTGGGCAGGCGAACTCGCTAAGTATCGGCGGCGTAGGATTCCGCCACCGACCAACCGCAGCCCGAGGAAGCCACCAACTAGGGCGGCACTTCAACGAGTGGCCGCGATCAATTCCATGCCAGCGCCGAGATAGCCCTTCTCGGCGCACCCTTTCCTGGCGGTGGTAGCCGTCGCCTCATAGGTGTTGTGGGCATAGGCCGCGTCATCGACCACGAAGCGCATCGGCCCGAAGGTCAGCGCGACGATCCAGGTGTTGGCGACGGGCGTCATCCGCTGAAGCTTGGCGCCGAGCGCGGGGGCGATGTTGGCATCGGTCTGGACGATCGACAGGTCGCCGATCCGCACCACACCCATCTCCAGCTTCACCGGATCGGCGTCGCGATCCTTGAAGTCGCACGCGGGCAGCGTGGAGCCGGGCTCATAGGCGCAGCGATCGGGCAGGTTGAACGGCTGAGTCGCCTTGCCGGGGCAGATCAACGGCTTCGACGCGCCGCCGATCGTCACCGCGTCGGCGCTCATCGGCATGTCGTGCGCCACCGCCAGCGTTTCCTCGGCGAGGATCGTGCCATAGGCCTGCATCAGCGCGAGCGCGTGGCCGCGGCGCTGCGGCTCGGGCGTATTCTCGGCGCGGTAGAGCGGGACGCCGGCCGCACCGATGGTGAAGAGCACAGGGGCGCCACCGCTGCGCGCCTCGATCATCCGCGCCGCCGCGCCGGGGACGTCGCCGCTGATCTCCGACTTCATCGCCATCGCGATCACCGGTTCGAACGCGTAGTTGAGCAGGAAGGCGATCGGCTTGCCGTCCAGCGTCTCGAACTTGACCACGCCCAGCGTCGAATCGACCGGCTCCGCGCCGCTGCGATCGACGTCGGCGATGTAGCGGCCATGCGCCGGAGACCAGATGTTGCGGTTGCCGACCAGCCGCGTCGATCCCCTGGCCGTGCCAGCGCGAGCGGGCTGAAGGCCAGCGACGGCCTGTCTGACCGCGGTCACGGCGGCGCGCGTCACCTGCTCCACGAATTTGGGCGAGCCGGGCAGGATGATGCCGACGGTGTTGGGATCGACGCGCATGGCGTTGTGGGTGTGGGTGGTACCGAGCACGATCTGCTCGCGGGGGACGCCGGCTTCCTTGACGATGCGCGCGGCGATATCGGCGGCGACCGGGGCGCTGATCGTCGGCACGTCGGCGATCACGATCACGGCGCGCTTGCCGCCGCTCTCGATCACCACCGCGCGCAGATGGATCGGGTCCGCGACCGACGTGAACGGTGCGGCGAGATCGGCGAGCGGCGGGGTGATGTCGACGCGGGCGGCACCGACGCGCAGGCCGGAGGCGGCAGGCTGGGGCGGCGCGGCGGACACACCGACCGAAAGCGCGCCCAGCGCCAGCATGATCCGGCCGAATAGCTGCTTCATCACCCTGCTCCCGTTGATATCGTTGTCACGGGAATAGGCACCGCTGCCCCCCGTCCCGGATTGAAAGCGCCGCGCAACCGATAACTTCACCGCGCCCGCGTCATGCTCGCTCCCGCATCGGCGGG
>DATIGZ010000155.1:0-2349 GCA_035481255.1 Sphingomonas sp.
GGGCTGGATCGCGGCGTCGCGGTCGGATCGGGTGGCTCGCGGCTGCTGCGGGGCAACGATCCCGAAATCGCCGCGCTCGAGGCCGACGCCGCGGCGATGTTCGGGGGCGAGGCGGCGTTGTACTTCGCGACCGGCTTCGCCGCGAACGTCGCGCTGCTGGCGACGTTGCCGCAGCCGGGCGACCTGATCGTCTATGACGCGCTGATCCATGCCAGCGCGCATGACGGCATGAAGTTGTCGCGGGCGCCCGCGGTGGCGGCGGCGCACAATGACGCGCAGGCGATGGACGACGCCATCGCGGCATGGCGCGGGCAGGGCGGCACCGGCACGCCGTGGATCGTGGTCGAGAGCCTCTATTCGATGGACGGCGATCGCGCCCCGATAGCGGCGCTGGCCGAGGTCGCGGCGCGGCATGACGCCATGCTGATCGTCGACGAGGCGCATGCCACCGGCGTGTGGGGCGCGGGCGGGCGCGGGCTTGCTGCCGGGCTTGAGGGCAAGCCGAATGTGATCACGCTGCACACCTGCGGCAAGGCGCTGGGGTGTGAAGGCGCGCTGGTATGCGGACCGCGCGTGTTCGTCGACTTCCTCGTCAATCGCGCGCGCCCCTTCATCTTCTCGACCGCGCCATCGCCGCTGATGGCGGCCGCGGTGCGGGAGGCGTTGCGCATCGTGAGCGACGAGCCGGCGCGGCGCGAGACGCTGCACTGGCTGATCGCGCATGCCGAGCGGGTGCTGACGCCGCTTGGCGTGACGCCGACCGGATCGCAGGTGCTACCGCTGATCGTCGGGGGCGATGCCGAGACGATGGTGCGCGCCACCGCGGTACAGGCGAGGGGGTTCGACGTACGCGGGATCCGTCCGCCGACGGTTCCGGCGGGGACCGCGCGGCTGCGCATCTCGCTGACGCTCAACGTGACCCAAGGTGACATCGACCGGCTGGCGGAGGCGCTGGTGTGATCGTCGTCACCGGCACCGATACCGGCGTCGGCAAGACGGTGGCAGCCGCCGCGCTCGCCTGGCGGCTGGGCGCGTCCTATTGGAAACCGGTGCAGGCGGGGCTGGACGAAGAGACCGACAGCGAGGCCGTGGCGCGGCTCGCCGGGGTCGGGATTCTGCCCGAGGCCTATCGTCTGACCACTCCCTGCTCGCCGCATCGCGCCGCCGAAATCGACGGGGTGGCGATCGACCCCGACCGGCTGACTCCGCCAGCGGGCCGACTGGTGATCGAGGGCGCGGGCGGAGCGCTGGTCCCGCTTACCCGCGACTTGGTCTATGCCGACCTGTTCGCGCGCTGGGAACTGCCGGTGGTGGTCGTCGCGCGCACCACGCTCGGCACGATTAACCACGCTTTGCTGACGATCGAGGCTTTGCGGGGGCGCTCAATCTGGGTAGGCGGCGTGCTCTTTTCGGGGAATGCGATGCCGGACAGCGAGGCGACGATCTGTGCGATGGGCAAGGTACGGTCGCTGGGACGCATCCCGGCGCTCGACCCGCTGACGCCGGAAACGTTGCGCGCGGCGGCCGGAACACTCGACCTGACGGCGCTCGCATGAGGAAGTCGCCGGTCTGGCATCCCTTTACCCAGCATGGCCTCAATGAGCCGGTGCCGCTGGTGACACATGCCGAGGGCGCGTCGCTGCACACCGCCGACGGGCGGCGAGTGATCGATGCGATCTCCTCCTGGTGGGTGACGACGCACGGCCACTCCAACCCGCGCATCGTGGCGGCGATCCGCGCGCAAGCGGAGAAGCTCGACCAGCTGATCTTCGCCGGCTGGACCCACGAGCCCGCTGAAACGGTCGCGCGTGAGCTGGTTGCGATGATGCCGCGTCCGCTCGACCATGTGTTCTTCTCGGACAGCGGATCGACCAGCGTCGAGGTGGCGATCAAGATGGCGCTCGGCCATTTCGCCAATCGCGGTGAGCCGCGTCACCGTATCGTGGTGATGCAGGGCAGCTATCACGGCGACACGATCGGCGGCATGTCGGTCGGCGCGCGCGGCGTGTTCAACAAAAGCTATGCGCCGCTGCTGTTCGACGTCGACACCATCCCCTTTCCGGAAGGGTCGGGGGAGTATCGCGCGCTCGACGCGCTTGAGCAGCTCTGCGCGCAGTCGCCCCCGCCCGCCGCGATGATCGTCGAGCCGCTGGTGCTCGGCGCCGGGGGGATGCGGATGTACGCGCCGGGCGTGCTGCGCGCGATGCGCGACATCTGTACCGCGCACGGCGTGCTGTTCATCGCGGACGAGGTGATGACCGGCTGGGGCCGCACCGGCACGTTGCTGGCGTGCGAGCAGGCGTCGGTGGTGCCGGACCTGCTGTGCCTGTCCAAGGGGCTGACCGGCGG
>DATIGZ010000156.1:0-4316 GCA_035481255.1 Sphingomonas sp.
GGCTGGGGGCGTCCGCTTCCCGGCACGCCCCGTCCGGCGCCGGTCCCGCCCGCGCCCGCCGGCCCCGAGGCCGACGCGCGCGCCATCCTCGACGTCGGTCCCGACGCGGGACCCGAGGAGATTCGCGCCGCCCATCGCAGACTCATCACGAGCGTCCACCCCGACCGCGGTGGCTCGCCCGAGCTGACGCGCCAGGTGAATGCGGCGCGCGACAGGCTGCTTCCTAAAACTGGCGATTGAACTTTCCGCGCCGCTCGCGAATTGGGCGGTTATCGAATCACCGGAGGCATCATGACGCATCGTTTCGATCCGACCTCGCTTCGCGAGTATGACATTCGCGGCATCGTCGGAAAGACGCTGGGACCGGACGACGCGCGCGCGATCGGGCGCGGTTTCGCGACCCTGCTGCGCCGCGCGGGCGGGCATCGCGTGGCAGTGGGCCGCGACGGCCGCGTTTCGTCGCCTGCGCTTGAGGCTGCGCTGATCGAGGGGCTCACCACCTCGGGCTGCGACGTCGTGCGGGTCGGCATGGGGCCGACCCCAATGCTCTATTATGCCGAGGCGATCCTAGAGGTGGATGGCGGCATCCAGATAACCGGCAGTCACAATCCCGGCGACTATAACGGCTTCAAGATGGTGTTTCAGCACCGCCCCTTTTTCGGTCAGGACATTCAGGAGATCGGCAAGCTTGCCGTTGCGGGTGACTGGGACGAGGGTGAGGGAACGGTCGGCGACGCCGATATCCTCGACGATTATGTCGGGCGCCTGCTCGCGGGATATTCGGGCGGAACCTTCCGCATCGGTTGGGATACCGGCAACGGCGCCGCCGGCCCGGTGATCGAGAAGCTGGTGAAGCTTCTGCCGGGTGAGCATCACACGCTGTTCACCGATGTGGACGGCAATTTCCCCAATCATCATCCCGATCCCACCGAAGAGAAGAATCTGGCCGACCTGCGCCGGCTGGTCGCGGAGAAGAATCTCGATTTCGGACTGGCTTTCGATGGCGACGGCGACCGGATCGGTGCGATCGACGGCGAAGGCCGCGTGATCTGGGGCGATCAGCTTCTGTCCATTTTGGCTGAGCCTGTTCTGCGCAAGGCGCCCGGCGCGACGATCATTGCCGATGTGAAGGCATCGCAGATGCTGTTCGACCGTGTCGCGGAACTGGGTGGCCAGCCGCTGATGTGGAAGACTGGCCACAGCCTGGTTAAGACCAAGATGAAGGAAACCCACTCTCCGCTGGCCGGCGAGATGAGCGGGCATATATTCTTCGCGCAGGACTATTACGGCTTCGACGACGCGCAGTACGCCGCGGTCCAGTTGATCAACGCCGTCCACCTGATCGGCAAATCGCTGACGCAGATCCGCGGCGAAATGCCCGCCTTCGTCAACACGCCCGAAATGCGTTTCCAGGTCGATGAGAGCCGCAAGTTCGCGGTGATCGATGAAGTGCTCGACCGGCTCAAGGCGGCGGGCGCCGACGTCAACGACACCGACGGCGCGCGCGTCAACACGCCCGACGGCTGGTGGCTGCTGCGCGCGTCGAACACGCAGGATGTGCTCGTCGCGCGTGCGGAGGCGCGCAGCCAGGAGGCGCTCGACCGGCTGCTCGCGCAGATCGACGCGCAGCTCGAGGCGAGCGGACTCAAGCGCGGGCCTCAGGCCGCTCACTGACGTCGTGCGGGATTTGGGGCTGGCCGAATCGCTTGCATATGCCCACATGGGCACATGGCCGCCCAGCCCCAGATCATCCGCGTTATCGACCTAGAGACCACCGGCGAGAAACCGCCGGCTCATGCTGTGTGCGAGATCGGCTGGCAGGATGTCGCGCTCGGCGCTGACGGGCGCTGGGAATTGCAGGGTGAAGGCGGCAGCCGGATGGTCAATCCGGGTCGTCCGATCCCGCCGCTGACCATGGCCATTCACCATATCCGCGACGAGGATGTCGCCGACGCGCCATGGTGGCACGATGTCGCGCGCCCGATCCTCGATCCGTGGCCGCGCCGCGTCGCGCTGGCGGCGCACCGGGCGAGCTTTGAGGAGCAGTTCTGCACCCCCGCGCTGACCCGCGGCGCCGACTGGATCTGTACCTATAAATGCGCGCTGCGGCTCTGGGCCGACAGCCCCGGCTTTTCCAATCAGTTCCTGCGCTACTACCGCATGCCCGAGGGGCTGGAGCATGAGCGCGGCCTGCCCGCGCACCGGGCCTTCCCCGACGCCTATGTCACCGCGCACCATTTGCGCGATATGCTCAATACGGTCAGCGTCGCGCAGCTGATCGAATGGTCGAAGCTGCCCGGCTTGCTGCCGCGCGTGCGCTACGGCCCCGATCGCGGCAAGGAATGGAGCGAGATCGATGACGATTCGCTCGACGCCTTCCTTCAGGATCGCGATCCCGATATCCGCTACACCGCGCAGGTGGAGCTGGAGCGGCGGCGCGGACACGGCCGCCTCGCGCGGCCGGAACGCGAGCCGCTGCTCTTCTGAGGCACGCCTGAAACTACGTGCCGGCTGGACGCAGCGGCATTCCCTATTAGTATGACTATATGTTCAAGATCGCCTTTCGCGCGCAGGCCGCGTTCGCCCTGACCTCGCCTGTCTTCGCCGTGGCCGCGACGCCGCAGCAAACGCCTTCGCCGGTGCTGAGCAGCGGTTTCACCTTCGCCACCGCGCCCTATCCGGAAGTCCATGCCTCGACCATCGTGGAGACGCGCGCGGGAACGATCCTCGCCGCGTGGTTCGGCGGGACCAAGGAGCGTAATCCGGACGTTGAGATCTATGTCGCGCGCATGTCCGGCGGCGCGTGGCAGCCCGCGGTCAGCGTAGCCAGCGGCGTCCAGCCGGATGGCAGCCGGCTCCCGACGTGGAATCCGGTGCTGTTCCAGCCGAAGAATGGCCCGCTCACCCTGTTCTACAAGATCGGCCCGAGCCCGCAGAAATGGTGGGGTATGGCCATCACCTCGACCGATGATGGCCGGACATGGAGCAAGCCGCGCCGTTTGCCCGAGGGGATCCTCGGCCCGATCAAGAATAAGCCGGTCGAGTTGGCGGACGGCAGCTGGCTCTCCCCGTCGAGCACCGAAAAGGAGGGCAATCGCTGGGCGCTGCACTTCGAGCGTAGTGGCGACGGCGGCAAGACGTGGCAGGCGAGCGCACCGGTCGAATCACCTGAAGGGATCGACGCGATCCAGCCGAGCGTGCTGTTCCACAAGGACGGGCAACTGCAGACGGTCGCGCGCACCCGTGAGGGCGTGCTGGCGACAAGCTGGTCGAAGGATGGCGGGAAGAGCTGGTCGGTTCTCTCGGCGATCGACTTGCCCAACCCGAATTCGGGAACCGACGCCGTGACGCTGGCCGATGGTCGGCAGCTGGTCGTCTACAACCACAGCGCTCACAGCCTTGGCCGGCCGAGCAAGGGTTTCCGCTATCCGATCAACGTCGCGATTTCGGACGACGGGGTGCGCTGGCGCAAGGTGCTGACGCTGGAAAGCAAGCCGCTCGAGGCCGGCTATGCCTATCCCGCGGTGATTCAGGCGCGCGACGGGCGAGTCCACATCACCTATACTTGGGACCGTAAGCGCATCCGCCACATCGTGCTCGATCCGGCGCGTCTGCCGAAGGGCGACTGGGCGGAAACGGATGCCGTGACCGGCGGCTAAGGGGCAGCCCCAACCACCGGCCACGGCGACGCGCGGTCAGTATTCGATCCGCGTCGTCTTGATCTGGCGCTTGGCGAGGTAGGTCTGGACGCTTTCGCCGCCGGCAAGATGCCCGGCGCCGACCGCCACGAACACCACGCCCGGCTTGTCGAGGCGAGCCTGAATCCACTCGGCCCAGCGGGCGTTGCGGTCGGCGAGCAGAACCTTGCCGACCTGCGGCGCGGCCTTGAGGCCGTCGTTCATCACCGCGGCGAGTCCGTCGGCATCGCCCTCGCCCCATTCGGCGACCATCTTGTCCAGCATGGGTCCGGCTTCAGCCAGCTTGTCGACCGTCTCGACCAGGTAGGCGATCTGCGATTCCTCCGAAAGCGAGTCGAAGAAGCTGAACTGCTGTTCCATCGTCTCGAGACCGGAGATGGGCTTGTTCGCCGCCTTGGCCGCGGTGTTGAGCGCTTCCTCGACGCCGCTCTTGGGGTCATAGCCCAGCCGGATCACCGACAGCATCGACATCTGGACCGCCGCCAGCCACGGATCGAAACGGTCGATCGCCGCTTGCGGCAGGCCGAGATCGGCGACCGCCTTGGCGAAAGCGGCGCGCTTATCGGCGGGCAGCTTCTCGGCCAGGGTGGGGCCGGTCGGGTTGAAGCCGTATTTCAT
>DATIGZ010000157.1:0-8704 GCA_035481255.1 Sphingomonas sp.
ATCGCACACCGCGTCCGCACCGCCCGCCGCATCGACGCCGCTTCCGGCCAGCGCCTCGCGCAGCGCGGGCAGGCAGCTCTCGTCGGCAACCACAGCCAGCTTCGCGCCCACGCGCTTCGCCGCCGCCGCCAGCCCCTCGACATCGCAATTGGCGGTAAGTGCCAGCACCTTGAACGTATCCGGATCACGTTCGATCAGGTCGAGCGTCGAAGTGCCGACCGATCCGGTCGCACCCAGAATGGTGACGCTTCTCATCGAACCGCCAGCACCAGAAGGGCGGCGACCGGCGCTACCGGCACCAGTCCGTCGAGCCGGTCGAGCACGCCGCCATGGCCGGGGAGCAGATTGCCCGAATCCTTGACGCCGGCGCGGCGCTTGAGCCAGCTTTCATAGAGGTCGCCGGCCTGTGCCAGCACCGCGAGCAGCGGGGTCGCGGCTGCCAGCCGCCAGTCGAGGCCCCAGATCGTCAGGATCGCCGCGAACAGCCCTGCCCCGGCCACGCCGCCGAGCAGCCCGGCCCAGGTCTTGTTGGGGCTAACCTTGGGCATCAGCTTGGGCCCGCCAAACGTGCGCCCCGAAAAATAAGCTCCGATGTCGCATGCCCAGACCAGCGCCATCGCCCAGAACGCCAGCAGCAGACCGCTATCCTGCCCGCGCAACACCAACAGCGCCAGCACCGGCAGCCCGACATAGACGGCGCCGGTACCCAGCATGCCGTTGCGTGTGACGATCGCGATGAAGAACATCGCTCCCAGCACCAGTCCGAATGCCAGGAAGCCCGGCCCGGCCGCGACCGGCGCCATGATCGCCAGCGGCACGGTCAGCGCATATTGCGATAGTTTCTTCTGCCCCGCCGTCGCGCCGTGGAGGCCGCCCCATTCGTGGATCATGATGACCCCGGCAACCGCCACCAGAAGCCAGAAGGCAAATCCGCCCAGCCACAGTGCCGTCGCGGCCACCGCGATCAGTAGGGCACCCACCAGCGCGCGCACCGGCAGATCTGCATTCTTGCGTGGCGGCACTTGCGTCACAGCCCTCCGAACCGCCGCTGACGGTTGCCGAATTGCGCGATCGCATCGGCCAGCGCGGCGCCGTCGAAATCGGGCCACAGCGTATCGACGAACAGCAGTTCGGCATAGGCCGCCTGCCACAGCAGGAAGTTGGACAGGCGCTGCTCACCGGATGTGCGGATCAGCAGATCGAGCGGGGGCAGCCCATGGGTGGTCAGCGCATCGCCGAACATGGTGTCATCGATCGCCGCCGGATCCAGCTCACCCGCCTTTGCCGCCGCCGCCAGCCGCCGCGCCGCGGCGACGATCTCCGCCTGCGCGCCATAGTTGAGCGCGATGACAAGCGTCGCGCCGGTATTGACCGACGTGCGCTCGATCGCATCGTCGATCATCGTCACCAGATCGCCCGACAGCGCGTGATAGTCGCCGATCACCCGCAGCCGTACATTCTCGGCGACCAGATCGCGCAGCTCGTTCTTCAGGAAATGGCGCAGCAGACCCATCAGGTCGCGCACTTCCTCCTCGGGCCGCCGCCAGTTCTCGGACGAGAAGGCGTAGAGCGTCAGGACCTCGATGCCCAACTCGCGCGCGGCCTTCGAGACCCGACGCACCGCGTCCACGCCCTGCTTGTGCCCGGCAATACGCGGCAGCCGCCGGGCTTTCGCCCAGCGTCCGTTGCCGTCCATGATGATCGCGACATGGCGGGGAACTGCCCCGCCCTCCGGACTCGCCGGAAGAGGCGCGGGGAGCGCGGTCACTTGCCCAGAATTTCCTTTTCCTTCGCCGCCGCCGCCGCGTCGATATCGGCGATGGTCGCGTCGGTCAGCTTCTGGACCTCCGTCTCGTGGCGCTTGCGCTCGTCCTCGCCGAACTCGCCCTTCTTCTCGTCGGTCTTGAGGTTGTCCATCCCGTCGCGGCGTACGTTGCGCGCGGCGATGCGGGCGTTCTCCGCATATTTGCTGGCGAGCTTGGCCAGTTCCTTGCGGCGTTCCTCGGTCAGGTCGGGGATCGGCAGACGCAGCGTCTGACCGTCGACGATCGGGTTGAGACCAAGACCCGCCGAGCGGATCGCCTTGTCCACCGGGCCGACGTTGGACTTGTCCCAGACTGTCACCGAGAGGAGGCGCGGCTCGGGCGCGGCGACGGTCGCCACCTGGGTGATCGGCATCATCGCGCCATAGACCTCGACGGTCACCGGATCGAGCAGCGTGGTGCTCGCGCGGCCCGTGCGCAGGCCCGCCAGATCGTGTTTCAGCGCCTCGACCGCGCCGTTCATGCGGCGCTCCAGGTCGGCCTTGTCGTAAGCGGCCATGTTCAGCTTCCTCTTATGCGGATTCGGATTGGTTGCGGACGATCGTCGAGGTGCCCTCGCCGCGCAGTACGGCTTCCAGATTGCCCTCGTCGCGGATGTTGAACACCACGATCGGAATGTCGTTGTCGCGGCACAGCGCCACCGCGGTCGCGTCCATGACCTTGAGGTTGTCGACCAGCACGCGGTCGAAGCTCAGCTCGTCATAGCGGGTCGCGGTCGGCACCTTCTTGGGGTCGGCATTGTACACGCCGTCCACGCTGGTGCCCTTGAACAGCGCGTCACAGTTCATCTCGGCCGCGCGCAGCGCTGCCGTCGTGTCGGTGGTGAAGAACGGCAGGCCGGTGCCCGCAGCGAAGATCACCACGCGGCCCTTCTCCATGTGCCGCATTGCCTTGCGGCGGATATACGGCTCGGAAACGCTCGCCATCGGGATCGCCGACTGGACGCGCGTATCGACGCCCAGCCGCTCGAGCGTGTTCTGCATCGCAAGCGCGTTCATCACCGTCGCCAGCATGCCCATATAGTCGGCGCTGGCGCGCTCGAAGCCCTGCGCCGCTCCGGCGAGCCCGCGGAAGATGTTTCCCCCGCCCACGACCATGCAAATCTCGAACCCGGCCTCGGTCGCCGCCTTCACCTCGCGCGCGACGCGCTCGCAGGTGGCGGGATCGATGCCGAACTGGCCCTGACCCATCAGCACCTCGCCCGAAAGCTTGAGCAGGATTCGTTTGAAGCGTGGCGCGGTCATCTGGCCCTTGATTCTGTGGGTTATGGGGAAGCGGCGCGGACCTTAGATGCGGCCTCGCGCAAAGCCAAGCGGCTGCGCTGGTTTTCCGCTACGATGCCCCCAACGGAGGTGCGAATCCCATGCCCAGCCACGCCCAGCTCGCCGCCAAGCTCCTGCGGGACGCTGCGACCTTCTTCCGCAACGTCGGCGCGCAGAATCCCGCGCTGGCGGATGAGATGAACGAGAACGCCGCGGTCTATGAGCAGGTCGCCGACCTCACCGAAGCCGATCCGCTGGCCGAGCTGCCGGTCGACGACCTCGACTGAGCCAGCAAAAAGGGCGCGGCCACCGCAGCGGCCACGCCCCATCTTGTTCGCGAAGCGAAACGGCTTAGCGGGTGATGCCCGCCGTCGCCGCGACTTCCGCCGCGAAGTCGCTCTCTTCCTTCTCGATGCCCTCGCCGAGCTGGAAGCGGACATAGTCCTTGAGCACGATCGACGCGCCCGCGTCCTTGCCGGCCTTCGCGATCACGTCGGCGACCGGGGTCTTGCCGTCCATGACGAACAGCTGGCTGAGCAGTGCGTTCTCCTTGGCGAACTTCTTCACCGCGCCCTCGACCATCTTCTCGATGATGTCGGCCGGCTTGCCGCTCTCGGCAGCCTTCTCACGGCCGATCGCGCGCTCGCGCTCCAGAACGTCCTGATCCAGGCCGCTCTCGTCCAGCGCCAACGGGAAGGCGGCGGCGATGTGCATCGCGATCTGCTTGCCCAGCGGCTCGAGCACGTCGACGCCCGCGTCGCTCTCAAGCGCGACCAGCACGCCGATCTTGCCAAGGCCCGGGGCCGCGGCGTTGTGGACGTACGGGATCACCGCGCCGTTGGCGACTTCGACCCGCTTCGCGCGACGCAGCACCTGGTTCTCGCCGATGGTCGAGATGTTGGCGGTCAGCACTTCCTCGACGGTGCCGGCGGGCAGCGGAGCCGCCTTGATGACGTCGATATCGTCGCCCAGCTCGAGCGCGACGGAGGTCACGTCACGGACGAAGGTCTGGAAGATCTCGTTCTTCGCGACGAAGTCGGTCTGCGAGTTGACCTCGACGGCCACGCCCTTGGTGCCGGCGACGGCGACGCCGACCAGCCCCTCGGCCGCGGTGCGGCTCGACTTCTTGGCGGCAGCGGCCAGGCCCTTCGCGCGCAGCCAGTCAGCCGCCGCTTCGATGTCGCCATTGGTTTCCGCAAGCGCCTTCTTGCAGTCCATCATGCCGGCGCCGCTCTTCTCGCGCAGTTCCTTGACGGCTGCTGCAGTGATCTCGGCCATGTCTAATTCCTCAGTTTAAGCTGTTTGCTTCGAATATGGTGCGGGCGGGGCATTGCGAAAACCGCCCTGCCCCGCCCGAATTACGCTTCGATGACGGACGCTCAGGCGTCGATCTGGCGCTCGCCCTCAGCGGCCGTTTCCGGCTCGGTCGAAGCGGCGGGCGCTTCCGGCTCGGCGATGGCGGCCTCGACGGGGGGCTCTTCGGCGGCGCCGAAGTCCGCGCCGCTCACGACCTGCGCGTGCTGGTTGCCGCGGGTCGCCGCGATGGCGATCGCTTCGCAGTACAGGCGGATCGCGCGGCTGGCGTCGTCATTCGCCGGAACCGGGAAGGCGATGCCGTCGGGCGAGACGTTCGAATCGAGGATCGCGACGACGGGGATGCCCAGCGTGTTGGCTTCCTTGATCGCCAGCTCTTCCTTGTTGGCGTCGATCACGAACATGATGTCCGGAATGCCGCCCAGGTCGCGGATGCCGCCGAGCGACAGCTCGAGCTTGTCCTTCTCGCGCGTCAGGTTCAGCACTTCCTTCTTGGTCAGGCCGTGCGTGTCGCCCGAAAGCTGCTCTTCGAGCGTCTTGAGGCGCTTGATCGACTGCGAGATGGTCTTCCAGTTGGTGAGCATGCCGCCCAGCCAGCGGTGGTTGACGAAGTGCTGGTTCGACTTGCGGGCCGCCTCGGCGATCGCTTCCTGTGCCTGGCGCTTGGTGCCGACGAACAGCACCTTGCCGCCGGCGGCGACGGTCGAGCTGACGAACTCAAGCGCGCGCGCGAACAGCGGCACGGTCTGCGACAGGTCGATGATGTGGACGCCGTTGCGCTCGCCAAAGATGTAAGGCTTCATCTTCGGGTTCCAGCGGTGCGTCTGGTGGCCGAAATGCGCGCCCGATTCGAGCAGCTGCTGCATGGAGACGACGGGTGCCGCCATAGGGATAACTCCTTCCGGTTGATCCTCTGGGAAGCGAGTGACCGATGAGCCTCGCGGCCCGCGGCACCGGGATATGATGCTTCCCATGTGGGGTTGAGGCGGCGCCCTTAGCCGAGGCTGCGGGGGATTGCAATGGCGTCCGCATATCGCAACGCTCACGGCCTGATTGGTATTGCATTATGAATGCAATGGTATTGTATATGTCTTATTGAGGCTGTCGCGGATCACGCGCGCCGATCAACTGAGGGAGGGGAAGCGTGGCGCGTGCGGATGCGGCGCCGGCGAGTATCACTGCGCCGGCCAAGAATCATTATGCCATTCTGGACGGGCTGCGCGGCGTCGCGGCGGTGATCGTCGTGATTTTCCATCTGCTGGAAGCGCATAACGGCGGCGATATCCATAATCAGATCATCAACCACGGCTACCTCGCGGTCGACTTCTTCTTCCTGCTTTCGGGCTTCGTCGTCGCTTATGCCTATGACGACCGCTGGGGCGGTATGGGCCAGTGGGAATTCTACAAACGCCGCCTCGTCCGGCTTCAGCCGATGGTGATCCTCGGCTCGCTGATCGGCGCGGCACTGTTCTGGTTCCAGATCGACCCCTTCTATCCGCTTGCCGCGGGTACTTCGGCCGGACAAGTGCTGTTGCTGATGGTGCTCGGCTTCGCGCTGGTCCCGGTGACCAGATCGATGGACGTGCGCGGCTGGGGCGAGAATTATCCTCTCAACGGCCCCGCATGGTCGCTGTTCTTCGAATATGTCGCGAACATCCTCTACGCCATGTGGCTTCGCCGCCTGTCGAACATCGCGCTCGGCGTGTTCGTCGCGCTGGCGGTGGTGCCGCTCGTCCATGTCGCGGTGTTTGGCGAGCGCGGGGATCTGATCGGCGGCTGGACGCTCGATTGGGAGGGGACGTACATTGGCCTCGCCCGCGTGCTCTTTCCCTTCTTCGCGGGTGTATTGCTGATGCGGCTGGGGTGGCGGATCCAGGTGAAGCACGCCTTCGCCGTCTGCAGCCTGTTGCTCATCGTCGCGCTGTCGATGCCTCGCTTCGGCGGCAAGGAAGCGCTGTGGCTTAATGGCCTCTACGAAGTGTTTTGCGTGGCGGTCGTCTTTCCGCTGATCGTCGCGATCGGCGCCGGGGAGATGCGGGCGGGCGGGACCTCGCTCAGGATCGCGCGCGTCTTTGGCGACCTCTCCTACCCGCTCTACATCACCCACTATCCGCTGGTGTACATCTACATGGCTTGGGTGGTGACTCAGAAGGTGCCGGCGGCGCAGGCCGCGCCGGTCGCCATCGGCGTTCTCGCCGCCACGCTGGCGGTCGCCTGGGCCAGTCTGAAATTCTACGATCTGCCGGTCCGGCGCCGGCTCACTGCGCGGCTGCTCAACCGCCCGTCCGCCACCCCTGCATCATAGGGCGTAGCCATAGGTTCCGGCCGCCCGAGCCACGGCCGGAACATGAGAACAAAAGGGGATTGACAGTTGGAACGTGAGTGGAACATAAAGAGTTCACACGGCGGACATGAAACGTGTTCCGCACTCAAGCGTCAGGAAACCTGAAGGATTCCAGCGACTTGATAGAATTCTGGAGGTTCACATGGCCGCATTGCTCGTCGCCCTGCTCTTCACCACCGCAATCGCGGTCTCGATCTGGTCGATGTGGATCACGATTGCGCCGCGCCTTCCCTATATCCGCGCGCTGCTGACCGGCGATACGGTCCCCGCCCTCGCGCCCGCCGCGGCCCCGCGCGTCCGCACCCTGCGTCCCGCTGCCGTGCCGGCCATCGGCGCCCGTCCGTTCCGCGCCGCTGCCTGACTTCGTTACGCGATGTAGCGTGCGGCGACCCGCGCTTCCTGCCTCAGCAATTCGGCGCGGGCGGCTTGACCCATACGCTCGAGATCGGCGGCGGCGGCGAGGCGCTTCTGTATCTCCGAATCGATGACGGCGTGCACTTCGTCCGGTGAGAGAAGGCGCCGGACAGCTTCGGAACTTCCATCGCCGAACCGGGCTTGCAGCGACTGCGGCTGATCCTCGTTCACGGGCAGTGCCTCAGCGTTGTCGATGGCCGCCAAAAGGCTGCGGATTACCCCGGTTTCCAGCGATTGCCGGGTCCGCATGCAAACCAGCAGATCGGCGCGCAGCAGGTCTTTCATACCATTCGCAATGACCGGCACAGGGTGGTCAGGCGGCAGGCGACGTCACCCGGCTCCGCCGGTACGCGCGCACGCTGAACGGCAGCGTCGCCAGATAGCCCGCGCACAACACCGTCAGCGTTTGCCACGGCGCCGTGACCAGTGCGGCGAGCAGGATCGCGACGACCACCAGCGCCTCGAACCGTACGTTGCGCCGCAGCCGCAGCGACTTCCATGAATAGGTGGCGAGGCTCGAGACCATCAGGAAGCCGACGAAAGCCACCCATGGCGTCACGATCCATGGTGAGCGTGCCAGTTCCTCGCCGCTCCACAGCCACACATAGAGGGGCAGCATCGCCAGCGCCGCGCCCGCGGGTGCCGGGATGCCGGTCAAATAGCCCGCGATCTTGCGCGGTTGCTCGGTGTCCATCTGCGAATTGAATCGTGCCAGCCGCAGCGCGCAGAACACCGCGTAAAGCAACGCGACGATCCATCCCACCTTGGGCACGTACATCAGCGCCCACAGATACAGGATCAGCGCCGGCGCGACCCCGAAGGAAATCGCGTCGGACAGGCTGTCCAGCTCGGCGCCGAACTTGCTCTCGCCGCGGATCATCCGCGCGATCTGGCCGTCGATCCCGTCAAGCGCCGCAGCGACCATGATCATCAGGACGGCACGTTCCCAGTCTTCGCCGATCGCGAAACGCACGCCGGTCAGGCCCGAACACAGCGCAAGCGCCGTGATCGCGTTGGGAAGCACCGCGCGAAGCGGGATGCCGCGCCGTTGCGGTCGCGGCCGCAAACTCACTGGGCCACACCCTCCGCCGCGATACCGCCCTTGCGGCCGACCAGCGTCTCGCCGGCGATGCAGCGCTGGCCCAGCGCGACCTGCGGCGCGTAATCGTCGGGCAGGAACACGTCGACGCGGCTGCCGAAGCGGATCAGGCCGATACGCTGACCGGACGCGACCATGTCGCCGGGCTTGACGAAGGTGACGATGCGCCGCGCGACAAGGCCGGCGATCTGGGTGAAGCCGACGCGCAGCCCGTCGCGGGTCTCGACCACGAAGTGCTGGCGCTCATTCTCCTCGCTCGCCTTGTCGAGGTCGGCGTTGAGGAACTTACCGGCGATATACACCACCTGGCGGATCGTTCCGGCTACCGGGGTACGATTGATGTGGACATCGAACACGCTCATGAAGATCGAAACGCGCACTCGTGTGTCTTCGTTCAATCCTTCCGGCCCGGCGATCTCGCGCGGCACCGGCACGCGCTCGATCATCG
>DATIGZ010000158.1:0-2654 GCA_035481255.1 Sphingomonas sp.
GCTGCTGGAGCTGGAGTTCGGCCGAATCCTCAATCGTGACGATCCGCTCCGCCCCGTCGATATAGGCGGACATGGCGTTGAGCAGCGTCGTCTTGCCCGAGCCGGTACCACCCGAAATCAACACGTTGCGGCGCGACTGAACGATCGCGGCCAGCACCTGTGCAATATCCTCGGGGATGCTGCCCAGCTCGGTCAGCCGTTCCATCGTGATCGGGGTCTTGGCGAATTTGCGGATCGACATCAGCGGGCCGTCGACGGCCAGCGGCGGCACGACCGCATTGACACGCGATCCGTCGGCCAGCCGGGCATCGACATAGGGGGCCGATTCGTCGATCCGCCGGCCGACCGCGGAAACGATCTTCTGGATGATGCGCAGCAGATGCCGGTCGTCCTTGAAGCGGACCGGGGTCTCCTCCAGCTTGCCGCCGCGCTCGACGAACACCGTGCGGGGCCCGTTGATCAGGATATCGGTGATCGTCGGATCCTTGAGCAACGGCTCGATCGGACCGAGCCCCAGCAGTTCGTCCAGCACATCGCTGACCAGCTGGCGGCGCTCGTTGAGGTTCAGCGCGTGCTTCTGGAGTGCGAGCTGATCCTGCACAATGTCGCCGATCTCCGAGCGGATCTGCTCGGGCGTCATTGTCTCCAGCGCCGACAGGTTGATCTGGTCCAGCAACCGCTGGTGCAGCTCGACCTTCAGCTCGGTCCAGCGCGCGACATCCGCCGTCTTGCTTTCCGTCTCAACCGCCGGAGCGGCGGAGCGGTCGGCGATACGGGCGTTGTTCTTGATCTGCCACATCGCCTCAACTCCGGCCCAGCAATTCGTCCAGGCCGTCCATCATCGCCTCCACGTCGCTGCCGATCCGGCTCTTGCCCTTGATATCGGTGACCAGAATCCCCTCGTTCAGCGCGGCCATCATCAGGGGAAAGTCATTGGTCACGGTGAACGCCACCGGCCGCCGCAGCACCCGCTCGGCATCGCCAAGGTCGATCGGGCGGAACAGCTTCTTCTCGACTCGGTTGACGACCATGCGGACCATCTCCGGCGGGATGCCAAGCCGTTCGAGCAGCGCGAGCTGACGCTGCGCCTTGGACAGGCTTGCGATCGTCAAGTCGACGACGAAGAGAATGGTGGTCGCGCGGGCGAGGAGGGAAAGCGACCAGTTGGTCCAGTCGCTCGGGAGGTCGAGGAATACGGTGTCGTAGCTGGTCCGCGCCAGCTCGACGAGACCGCAGACCTGATCGATGTCGATGGATTCGAGCGGCATGATGTCGACCGGCGCGGAGAAGGTCGCGAGGCCGCTCGCATGCTTTGCCGGCACCGAACGCAGCACCGCCAGATCGAGCCGCGACCCGGCGTCAAGCAGGTCGCCAACGGAGAGGGTCGTCTCCAATCCCAGATAGGTCGCGACATTGCCGTTCTGCAGATCGAGGTCGAACAACGCGGTTTCACGCCCCGCCTTGCCCTCGCGCGCAGCGTAGAGCGCCGCCAGCTGAGTCACCAGCGCGGTCGCGCCGACCCCGCCCACGCTCTTGATCACGGCGACCAGCTTGCCCGGCGCCGGATCGTTATGAGCCATCTGCTCGCCCAGCCGTTCGATCACCGCTTCCAACTCGCTGCGCACCAGCGGCAGCGAGACCACATCGCTGGCCCCGACACGCAGGAGCGCGCGCACGGTGGCGAGCGAGGTGTCGCGCGCGGCCGCGACGACGACAAGGCGCGGATGCCGTTCGCGCAGCCGTTCGAGCCGGCGGATCGAACCGGGATCCTTCGCGCAAACCTCTACCACGATGGTCTGGGCGCGCGCCGCGATATCCGCGGGGATTTCCGCATGAGGTTCCAGCGCGGTCAGGTCGATCACGAAATCGTTGCGGCGGCTCGGTCCCATCTCGCTCGCGCCGATCTCGGCCTGCGACAGGACAAGCTCGACCGATACGGCGCTGCTACGTACCCGCCAGCCGCCCGGCCCCCACTCACTCACGCTACGAACTTCCACATCGTCACTCCTAATTCGCCACGTTCCCGCTCCCGTCCTCGAGCGTGAGAGAGGCGCTGAACGCCGGCAGGCTGATGCTGTTGGTCTGGAAGAAGCTCATCAGCACCGGCCGGAAACTGACATTGCGCAGGCGAACGACGACCAGCGGCGCGACGTCGGCGCCGTTGGGATCACCGGCATAGCCAAGCCCCGAATATTCGTAGCGGATCTCGACATTCGCCGCGGTCAGCCGCGGAAAGATCAGCCGCATTCGCGCGGCGACCTTGTTGAACGCCGCAAGGTTCGCGGTGCCGAGCCAGGGACAGGAGCCGCCGATGCAGCTACAGCTGACCGCGGTGGCGTTGTTGCCCGTCACGGCGGTCGAAACGCAGCTTGCGCCAGCGAAGTTGGCCTGCGGCACCGGGTTACCCTGCAACAGTCCGTCGCTGACGCTGAAGCTGTAGGCTGCCAGCCCGCCGGGAACGATATCGGTGACAACCGCGTAACGCGCACCGGTCTGGGTCGCCTTTTCGGCGCGATTGCACTCCCACAGGAAGCGCGCGACATCGACCGTGCCGAGCAGGAAAACGACCAGCAACGGCAGAACCAGCGCGAACTCCGCCGCGCTCGCTCCGGCCCGGTCGGTCATGAGGCGGCGGACGATCATACGCCCATCAC
>DATIGZ010000159.1:0-4681 GCA_035481255.1 Sphingomonas sp.
CGGCTGGATCGCCGACGCGCGTGTCTCGCGCCGGATGCCGGATACGCTGGTCGTCCAGATCATCGAGCGCAAGGCGGCGGCGGTCTGGCAGCATCAGGGCCAGCTGATGCTGATCGATCGTGAGGGGGTTCTGCTCGAGCCGGTATCGGCCGAAGCGATGCCCGATCTGCCGCTGGTGATCGGCGACGGCGCTTATGCGCAGCAGCCCGCCTATCAGCAGCTGCTCGACGCGGCGCCCGCGCTCAAGCCTTTGGTCAAGGCGGCGACCTGGATCGGTAACCGGCGCTGGGATCTGTCGTTCAACACCGGCGAGCGGCTGGCGCTGCCCGAGGGTGAGGCGGCCGCGGCCAAGGCGCTCAAGAAGTTCGCCGAGCTGGACGGAGCGGACCGGCTGCTCGGCCGGGGTTATCTGAAATTCGATATGCGGGATCCGACGCGGCTGGTCGTTCGTATGCCGGGACAGGCGGCGCCGAAGCAGATCGAAACCGCGAGCGTGAGTGAGTAGGGGGTAGGTATCATGGCAAAGACAGCGCCCGAGGGACTGATCACCGCACTGGACATTGGTTCGTCCAAGGTGTCGGCGCTGATCGCCCAAAAGGGAGACGGCGGCGAGCTGATGGTGCTCGGCACCGGCCAGCGCGAGAGCCGCGGCGTTCAGCGGGGCTATGTCGCCGACATGCACGCGACCGAGATCGCGGTGCGCGAGGCGGTCGAGCAGGCCGAACGGATCGCGGGCACCAACATCGAGGATGTGTGGGTCAGCTTCTCGGCCGGTGGGCTGGTATCCGATATCCTGCGGCTTGAAGTCGATCTGGGCGGCCATCGCGTCGAACAGTCGGACATCGACGATCTGCTGCGCGCCGGACGGGAGTCGATCAATCCGGGCGGACGGATGGTGCTCCACGCACAGCCGACACGCTACACGCTCGACGGACTTGCCGGGGTCAAGCAGCCCAAGGGACTGCATGCCGAGCGGCTGGGGGTCGATATTCATGTCGTCTCGACCGAGGGTGCGCCGGTGCGCAACCTCGATCTGTGCGTCCGTTCGGCGCATCTGGAGGTCAAGTCGATCATCGCCGCGCCCGTCGCGACCGGCCTTGCCTGCCTTTCCGAAGAGGAGCGCGAGCTGGGCGTCGCGCTGGTCGAGATCGGCGCGGGCGTGACCAACGTCTCGGTTTACAAGGACGGCGTGCTCACCGGCCTGTCGTCGATCCCGAGCGGATCGGCCGACATCACCGACGATATCGCCAGCGCCTTCGGCACCCGCCGCGGGCAGGCCGAGCGGATGAAGTGCTTCTACGGCAGCGCCAACATGACGCCGCGCGACAATCACGACATGATCGACGTCGCCCCGATCGCCACCGATGAGGAGACGGCCGAGGGCGGGCGCATCACCCGCGCGCAGCTGATCGCGGTGATCCGCCAGCGGCTCGACCGGCTGATGGCCGAGATCCGCAACGAACTCGCCCGGCTCAATTTCGAGGATCCCGTGGGGCGCCAGATCGTGCTGACCGGCGGCGGCGCCGAGCTGAAGGGCATCGCCGACTATGCGCAGCAGGCGCTGGGGCGCTCGGTTCGCGTCGGGCGTCCGCGCGGCCTGTCGGCGCTGCCCGAGGCGCATGCCGGTCCGGCCTTCGCCACGCTGGCGGGACTGGCGAGCTTCGCGGCGGCCGATCCGGTCGATCTGCGCGCGCTGCAGCAGAACCACCAGCTTGTTACGCGGGCGACACCAAAGGCGATGTTCCAGCGGATGATCGCCGCGTTTCGGGCGAATTATTGAAAAGTTGTTGATGACTGAGGAATTACGCTGGAACCACTCCTCGGCATCGTGCAGAAACAGGGATTAAGCAGGCGACGCTCGTGGGGCGCGGAGCCTGAGGAGATTGAATAAGATGAGCATCGACTTCCTCCCGCCCGACCTCGACGAGCTGACGCCGCGGATCACCGTCATCGGCGTAGGCGGAGCCGGAGGCAACGCGATCGCCAACATGATCAACGCCGAGGTGCAGGGGGTCGAGTTCCTCGTCGCCAACACCGACGCGCAGGCGCTCAAGCAGTCGACTGCCGCGCACCGCATCCAGCTGGGCGCGAAGATCACCCAGGGCCTCGGCGCGGGCAGCCGGCCGGAGATCGGCCGCGCGGCGGCGGAAGAAACGATCGAGCATGTGCAGGAATCGCTCAACGGCGCGCACATGGTGTTCATCGCGGCCGGCATGGGCGGCGGCACCGGCACCGGCGCGGCGCCGGTCATCGCCAAGGCCGCGCGCGACATGGGCATCCTGACCGTCGGCGTCGTCACCAAGCCCTTCGCCTTTGAAGGCAAGAAGCGCGCTCAGTCGGCCGAAGCCGGCATCGAGGAGCTTCAGAAATATGTCGATACGCTGATCGTCATCCCCAACCAGAACCTCTTCCTCGTGGCCAACGCGAACACGACCTTCAAGGAAGCGTTCCAGATGGCGGACGAGGTGCTGCAGCAGGGCGTGCGCGGCATCACCGACCTGATGGTCATGCCCGGCCTCATCAACCTCGACTTCGCCGACGTGCGTTCGGTGATGAGCGAGATGGGCAAGGCGATGATGGGCACCGGCGAAGCATCGGGCGACAGCCGCGCGATCGAGGCGGCGCAGCAGGCGATCGCCAACCCGCTGCTCGACGGCGTGTCGCTGAACGGCGCCAAGGGCGTGATCGTGTCGATCACCGGCGGCGAGGATATGCGCCTGCTCGAGGTGGACGAAGCCGCGAACCATATTCGCGAGCTGGTCGACGACAATGCCAACATCATCTGGGGTTCGGCGTTCAACACCGAGCTTGAAGGCAAGATCCGCGTCTCGGTCGTCGCGACCGGCATCGAGGCGGATGGCGTGCAGCCCGCGGTCGCGGCGCCCGCCGCCGACACCGCGCGCAGCTTCTCCTTCGGTTCGGTGCGGCGTCCACTGGCGCCCTCCGCGCCCGAGTTCACGCCGTCGTTCGAGTCGGAGCCCGTGGCTGAAACCCCGGCCGAGCCGGTGGCCTCGTTCGAGGATCCCTCGGTCGCCGGTGAGCCGGTTCCGGCAGCCGCAACCGAGGATGACGAGCTGACGCTCGAAGCGCCGATTTCCGCCGATGAGCCGGCGGCCGACGAGCTGGTGCTGGGTTCGGACTCGGTGGTGCCCGAGGCGCCCGCCGCCGATGACCTGCCGCCCGAGCCGACGATCCGGCGCCGCTGGCTGACCGGCGGTGGCGACGAAGAGCCGGCTCCGGCCGCTGAAGAGCCCAAGCCGCGCACCGGCGGTACGCTGTTCGAGCGGATGGCCGCGGCGCGCAACGCGTCGAAGGATGAGGACGGCAAGGACTCGCTCGACATCCCGCGCTTCCTCAACCGCCAGAACAACCAGTAAGCGGACCTGCGCGCCTCGTCGCTGCGGCGTCTCGTCCCGACGAAGACGCCGCGGTTCGACAGTTTAGGTTCAGGCGCGCACGCGTGTAGCGGCGATATCGCATGAAACGTGATTCCCGCCTTCCCGTCCGATCCCGCTGCGGCGCCGCCCTGATCGCGCTCGCCATTTCCTCCGCCGCGCCGGCGCGCGCGCAGGAGGTGGCGCCGCCGCCCACGCCCAACGCCGACCGGCTGGCCGAGGAGATGCGGACGCTCGCGCGCGAACCGCGCAATGTGCGCGCGCTGCTCTCGGCGGGCGAGATGAGCGCGCGCCTCAACGACCCCGCCGCCGCGGCTGGGTTCTTCGCGCGCGCGCAGGCGCTCGAACCCTCCAATCCGCGCGTGCTGGCCGGGCAGGCGATGGTGATGGTGCGGATGGAGCGGCCGGGCGAGGCGTTGCGGCTGTTCGCGGAGGCCGAGCGCAACGGGCTGGCGATGGACGGCTACGCCTCCGATCGCGGCCTCGCTTATGATCTGATCGGCGCGCAGGGCCATGCGCAGCGCGACTATCGCGCGGCGATGCGCAATCCCGATGACGAAACCATCCGCCGCTACGCCCTGTCGCTCGGCATCAGCGGGCAGGATGAGCAGGCGATGCGCGTGCTCGATCCGCTGCTTCGCCGCAGCGATCGTGCCGGCTGGCGCGCGCGTGCCTTCATCCTCGCGATGAACGGCGATGCGGCGGGCGCGGACAAGATCGCGGCGAGCATGATGGGCGGCGTGGGGACGGCGCTGGCGCCCTTCTTCCGCCGGTTGCCCACGCTGTCGCCTTCGGACAAGGCGTTCGCGGTGCACTTCGGCGAGTTGCGCCGGACCACCGCGCGCATTGCCGACGCGCAACTCGCGCCACCCCTGCCACGGCTGGGGCAGGAGCCGGGCGTCGCGGTGGCCTCGGCGGAGGTGCCGCGCCCGCCCGCGCCGGCCAGCGTCCGCCCCGCATTCCAGCCCGACACCGGCCGTCTTTCGGCGGGGCGGCGTGAACGCGATCGCGATCTGACCGCGCGACGCGCGGCCGAAACCCGCCTTGCGCAGGAAGCGGAGACCAAACGGCTCGCCGATCTGAAGGCGCAGCAGGAGCGCGACGCGCTTGCGGCGAAACAACGCGAGGCCGATCGGATCGCCGCCGAGCAACTTGCCGCGCGGGAGGCGGAGACCCGCCGCATCGCCGAAGCGCAGGCACGCGAACGCGCGGCGGCCGAGCTTGCCGCGCGTGAGGCCGAAGCACAGCGGTTCGCCGAGGCGCAGCGGCTTGCCGCGGTCCGGCCC
>DATIGZ010000160.1:0-6825 GCA_035481255.1 Sphingomonas sp.
CGCCGCGCGAATCCGTTGTCTATACCCCGGTGGCGTGGTGGCAGGCGCCGGCGGCGGGAGTCGATCGCACCGTTTCACTGGTGCGGACGATGATCGACGGGCTGGGTCAGCTTGTCATGGGTCGCGTGCCGGTGAGCGAGCTTGGCGGGCCGCTTCGAATCGCGAAATATTCCGGCGAGACGCTGTCGCTGGGTTGGGACAAGCTCGTCGTCCTCGCCGCGCTCATCTCGATTAATCTGGGATTCATCAACCTGTTGCCAGTCCCGGTGCTGGATGGCGGCCATCTTCTGTTCTATGCGGTCGAAGCGGTGCGGCGGAAACCCGTCGGGCCGGAGGTGATGGAATGGGCGTTCCGCGGCGGGATGGTGGCGATCCTGGCGCTGATGCTTCTGGTAACATTCAACGATCTCGGCGCCTTTGGCGTGTGGAGAAATCTGGCCGGGTTGATCGGCTGACGCGGTTGGGGCAGGGCGGTTCGCCGCCGGCCCGCGCTTCGGCCAGAACAACTCTTCAAGTCCGACTGGGGTAGGATAGTGACTGCAATCAAGGTTACGAAAATCGGCGTGCGCGCCACCGCGCTGCTCCTGACGGGCACCGTCCTGTCGGGCGTCGCGTTCGCGCAGCAGGCGCCGCAGCAGCCCGCCCCCGCGCCGGCCGCGCAGCAACAGCCGGTCGCCCCGGTGACGGTTCCCGAGGCGCCGCGAACGATTCGCACGCTTCGCGTCGAGGGCACGCAGCGGCTCGAGCCGGAAACGGTGCTGTCGTACACGCGCATCCGCGTGGGCCAGTCCTACACCACGGAGAGCCTCGATCAGGCGATCCGCGACCTGCTGGCGAGCGAACTGCTGGCCGATGTGACGATCGAGGGCGTCGAGAGCGGCGACATTGTCGTGCGCGTCCGTGAGAACCCGATCATCAACCGCGTGGTGCTGGAGGGCAACAAGCGGCTGAAGAACGACAAGATCGTCAAGGAAATCAAGCTGGCGCCGCGCCAGATGTTCACCCGCACCGCGGTGCGCGCGGACGTTGCCCGCATCGTCGAGCTCTATCGCCGTCAGGGCCGCTTCGCCGCCCGCGTCGAGCCGAAGATGGTCAGCCTCGACCAGAATCGCGTCGACGTGATCTTCGAGATCGAGGAAGGCGCGAAGTCCAAGGTCCGCCAGATCAACATCATCGGCAACGAGGTGTTCGACGACGGTAAGCTGCGTGGCGAGATGGCGACCAAGCAGGCACGCCTGACCAGCATCTTCAGCTCGAACACCAGCTACGATCAGGACCGGCTGGCCTATGACCAGCAGAAGCTGCGCCAGTTCTACCTGACGCAAGGCTATGCCGATTTCCGCGTGGTCTCCGCCGTCGCCGAGCTGACGCCTGACAAAAAAGACTTCATCATCACCTATGTCGTCGAGGAGGGGCCGCGCTACAAGTTCGGGGCGGTCACGGTCGATAGCAACATCCGCGACTTTGACGACAAGGTGCTGGCCGGCAACCTCGCGATCAAGGAAGGTGCCTGGTACAACGCCAAGATGGTCGAGGACACGGTCGACCAGCTCTCCGAAACGGCGGGTATGTTCGGCTACGCCTTCGCCAACGTCTCGCCCGAGTTCAAGCGCGACCGCGAGAAGTTGACGATGACGCTCAACTTCAACATCGCCGAGGCGCGCCGTACCTATGTCGAGCGCATCGACATCGTCGGCAACACGCAGACGCAGGACAAGGTGATCCGTCGCGAGCTGCGTCTGGCCGAGGGCGACGCGTTCAACACTTTCCTCGTCAAGCGCTCACAGGACCGTATCAACTCGCTTGGCTATTTCGGCGAGAAGTTCGAGATCGAGCAGAAGGAAGGCTCGGCGCCCGACCGCGTGGTGCTGACCGCGAATGTCGAGGAGAAGTCGACCGGCGAGCTGACGCTGTCGGCGGGCTTCTCGAGCCTTGAACGGTTCATCTTCCAGGGATCGATCCGCCAGCGCAACTTCCGCGGCAAGGGTCAGGATCTGCGCCTGTCGGCCGATTATTCGAGCTATTCGAAGTCGGTCGAGGTTGGCTTCACCGAACCCTATCTGTTCGACCAGAACATCGCGCTGGGTGGCACGATCTTCCGCCGCGACTACAACTCGTTCAACTATCTCGGCACCGATCGCCGCACCACCTACGAGCAGGTTTCGACCGGCGCGCAGTTGGTGCTCGGCGTGCCGCTGACGGAATATTGGACCGCTTCGGCCCGCTATTCGCTGACGCATGATTCGGTGGGTCTCGACGAGAGCACCTTCTTCACTGACGGCGCTTGTGATCCGCTCAAGGCCGGACGCTATCTCTGCGAGGCACTGGGCAAGCGCTGGACTTCGAGCGTTGGCCTGTCGCTGATCTATGACAGCCTGAACAGCCGCCTGCGTCCGACCGCGGGCCAGCGGCTGGTGCTGGGCACCGACTTTGCCGGCCTTGGCGGTGACGTGAAGTATGTCCGCGGCCGTTTCGACGCCGACAAATATTGGAACATCGGCGGTGGCTGGATCTTCTCGGCCGGCCTCGAGGGCGGCTACATCCACAGCCTGGAGAAGACCACCGCGGGTATCGATCCGGTGCGCATCACCGATCGCTTCTTCCTGGGTGAGCCGCAGTTCCGCGGGTTCGATATCCGCGGCGTGGGTCCGCGCATCCAGCGCATCAGCTATTCCGGCACGGTTGCGGGCGGAAACCAGACGCTGATCACCGACGAGGATCAGATCTTCGACGACGCGATCGGTGGCCGCGCTTACTATCTGGGTAAGCTCGAGCTTGAGATCCCGCTCGGCGCCGGCGCCCGCGAGATGGGCATCCGTCCGTCGATCTTCGTGATGGCGGGCGCGAACTGGGGTGTGCGGCAGCCGGGTAAGACGGCGAACTTCACGCAGGCGACCGACGGTTCGGGCAACCTGCTGTTCAACGCCGACGGATCGCCGTCGCTGCTGCCGATCCAGACGCCGCAGTTCGATTCGGAAGGGCGGCCGATCTTCCAGGTTCCGGTGACCGACACGGTCGCGCCGGGCGCGCTGACCACCTGTAGCGTCGGTTATTCGGACACCGCGGGCGGGGCGTGCAGTGGTACCTCGATCAACTCGCGCTATAACATCCAGACTGATCCGTTCATTGAGCGCTTCCTGGGCAACTCGCCCCGGCCGCGTGTCTCGGTGGGTATCGGTGCCAACTGGAACTCGCCGTTCGGGCCGCTGCGGCTCGATCTCGCTTACGCCTTGACCAAGATCGAGGGCGACGACGACAAACTCTTCAGCTTCAACGTAGGAACGTCCTTCTGATGACCATGCTCAAATCAATCATGCTGATGGCCGCCGCTGCGGCGCCGATCGCAACCGTCACCGCCATTCCGGCGCACGCGCAGGTGGCCGGCGTCGCCGTCGCCGATCCCGAAGCGGCGATCCAGAACAGCAACGCGTGGAAGACCGCGCTGAGCCAGATCCAGACCACGCACAAGACCGCGCTCGATCAGGCCAATGCGCGTGCGCAGGCGACGCAGAACGAACTGCGCCCGCTCGTGCAGGCGCTTCAGACCGCGAGCCGCGCGCCCAACGCCAATCAGGCCCAGCTCCAGCAGCAGGCCAACACCATCCAGCAGAAGGAGCAGGCTGCGCAGGCTGAAATCAACCGCCTGACCCAGCCCGCGCAGCTCGCGCGCGCTTATGTCCTCGAGCAGATCAACCGTCAGCTCAACCCGGCGTCGCAGGCCGTGATCAGCCAGCAAAAGCTGCAGCTGCTGCTGCGTCCCGAGGCGCTGCTGTGGGCGGGTCAGGCCACCGACGTGACCGCCGCGATCACCGGTGAACTGAACCGTCTGGTGCCGAGCGTCAGCATCACGCCGCCCGCCGGCTGGCAGCCCGGTGGCCAGCAGCAGGCCGCGCAGCAGCCCGCTCAGCCCACGCAGCCGGCACCTCAGGGCCGCTGAGAGTCGCGCCGATGAGCGAGACGGAGCAGACGGGGGCGTCGATTGGCCCGCTCGATATCGGGCGGGTCATGGCGGCACTCCCGCATCGCTACCCGATGCTGCTGGTCGACCGGGTCGAAAGCCTGATCCCCGACCAGCGCATCGTCGCGATCAAGGCGGTGACGATCAATGAGGAGTTTTTCCAGGGGCATTTCCCCGGAAGGCCGATCATGCCCGGCGTGCTCCAGGTCGAGGCGTTGGCGCAGGCCGCCGGCGTGCTCGCGGTCGAGAGCCTCGGCCTCGCCGGTACGGGAAAGCTCGTCTATTTCATGTCGATCGACGGCGTGAAGTTCCGCAAGCCCGTCGAACCCGGCGTGCTGCTGCGTCTTGAGGTCGAGTTCGTCCAGAAGCGTTCGCGCGTCTGCAAGTTCGCCGGCAAGGCCTATCTGGGTGACGAACTCGCCACCGAATGCGAGTTCACCGCGATGATCGCGGACCCGCCTTCGGCCTGATTTCAGGCGGATAACCCTTCGCATTGCAACACCGGCGCGGTTCTGTTAGGGGCCGCGCCTCTTGCTGCCGGTCGGAAACCGGTGGCCCATTCCAAGGAAAAGCCCGTGAAGAAAGACACGCACCCCGACTATCACACGATCAAGGTGCAGATGACCGACGGCACCGTGTTCGAAACCCGCTCCACCTGGGGCAAGGAAGGCGACACGATGCAGCTCGACATCGATCCGCTGGCGCACCCGGCATGGACCGGCGGCCGCGGCCAGATGCTCGACAGCGGCGGTCAGGTCGCGCGCTTCAACAAGCGTTTCGGCGGGCTTTCGCTCTCCAAGAAGTAAGCGCCGCTGACGTCGTTAACGCGGCGTTAGCCATCGCGGCTTAGGCTTGCCCGATGATCTCAACGGGCAAGCACAGCTTCACAGCAGAATTTGAACCCGCGGTGCTTGGCCGGCGGCGCTCCATGCGTGCGCCGGTCTCGCTCGACGCGAAGGTCGGCCGCGGCGGCCTTGATCGCGCGCTGTGCCGGGTCGTGGACCTCTCGCTCCACGGCGCCAAAATCGAAACTTTCTCAGCGCTGCGCCGTGATTCGATGATCTGGCTGACCCTGCCGCACGTCGGCCACTGGGCCGCCCGTGTCGCATGGGCGACCGATTTCGAGGCCGGCCTCGAGTTCCAGATCGCACTGACCGAGGACGAGTTCGACAAGCTCGCCGCCTGAGAGGCGTCACGCGTGACAATCGCGTGAATCCGGGTTTGGACTTGAGCGGCGAATCCGCCTAAAGGCGGCGAAACGCCGTGATCCATGCACTCGCCAACCCCACGCGCTTCCTGAAGATCGCGCGACCGCTGACGCCCATCCTGTTCTGGAGCGGGCTGCTGCTGGTGCTTGTCGGTGGCTGGGGCGGCCTGACGCAGACACCGGCCGACTACCTCCAGAAGGAGAGCGTCCGCATCCTGTACATCCATGTGCCGAGCGCATGGCTGGGGATGGGCGGCTGGAGCGGCCTTGCCATCGCCTGTTTCGCCTTTCTGGTGTGGCGACATCCGCTGGCCAACCTCGCCGCACGCGCGATCGCGCCGGTCGGGGCGATGTTCGCCGCGCTTTGCCTGATCACCGGATCGATCTGGGGCCGGCCGACGTGGGGCACCTGGTGGGAATGGGACGGGCGGCTGACGTCGATGCTGCTGCTGTTCTTCGTCTATATCGCATGGATCGCGCTTGAGCGGGCGGATCGCGAGCGCGGCGGCGACGGTCGAATCCCGGCGCTGTTCGGAGTGGCTGGCACGGTGCTGCTGCCCGTGATCCGCTATTCGGTGGTGTGGTGGCAGACGCTGCATCAGGGGCAGAGCCTGACGTTGACGCAGTCGAGCATCGACAATTCGATGCTGTGGCCGCTGCTGATGACACTGCCGGGCTTCAGCCTGATGTTCGGCGGGATCGTGCTGATGAGGATGCGCGCGGCGCTGGCCAGTCAGCGCGTCGAGGCACGGCTGCGGCGGATGGCGGCATGAACCACTGGCCTTTCATCCTTGCCGCCTATGCGGTCGTCATTGCCGGCGTCGGCGGGTTTTCGCTGACGAGCTGGCTGGCGATGCGAAATGCCGAGCGCGCGGCGGACGCGCTGAGGGACCGCAAATGAAGCGCAAGCATCAACGTTTGGTGCTTGGTCTGGCCGCGCTCGCTGCGATCGGCGGAGCGAGCGGGCTGGCGCTGTCGGCGCTCAAGGATCAGGCGGCATTCTTCTACACGCCGAGCGACATCGCGACCAAGAATCCCCCGCTGGACAAGGCCGTGCGGCTGGGCGGGATGGTCGAGACCGGATCGATCAGGCATTTGCCCGACGGGGTGACGATCAGTTTCGTCGTCGCCGACAAGGAGGCGAAGGTGCCGGTGCGCTTCACCGGCGTGGCGCCCGACCTGTTCAAGGAAGGCTCCGGCGTGGTCGCCGAGGGCAAGTTCACGGCCGATGGCGGCTTCGTCGCGGATAATCTGCTCGCCAAGCATGACGAGCGTTATATGCCGCCCGAGATCGCCAATAAGATGCCTTCTCCCGAGACGCTGGCGAAATGATCGCCGAAGCGGGGCTGGCGGCGCTGTGGCTCGCTGCGGCGATGGCGTTGATGCAGCTGGCGATGGCCGCGCTGGGACTGCGCCTGAAGCAGGACGAACTCGTCGCAGCGGTGCGTCCGGCGGCGATCGTGCAGGGTGCGCTGGCCGCGCTCTCGTTCGGGCTGCTGATCGTGCTGTTCCTGCGATCCGACATGTCGGTGCTGCTGGTCGCGCAGAACAGCCATTCGGCCAAGCCGCTACTCTACAAGTTCGCGGGCGCGTGGGGAAACCACGAAGGCTCGATGCTGCTGTGGGGTGTGGTGTCGGCGCTGTTCGGCGCCATCTACGC
>DATIGZ010000161.1:0-10187 GCA_035481255.1 Sphingomonas sp.
ATCCATATCTGCTCCCCTCCGTCGCTCGCGGGCTTTTGCTCACCGATGATAGCGGCGAAAGCTGACGGGAACCTGTCTTAAATTCTTCCGGCTTGTCAGGATACGGACAGGTTGAATCCGCACCTTCACGTCGAACAAAGACGCGCCGATCAGGCGGGATGACGAGGTGGAGTGGGATGCTGGGGGGCAGGCGATTCACATGCTGCGCTATTGTGATGCTTGCGCTTGCCGGCTGTTCCGGCGAGGGCGACGAGCGCACCATCCTGACCGTCGCGACGGTCAACAACGGCGACATGATTCGCCTCAAGGAATTCACCGGCGACTTCGAAAGGGCGCATCCTGATATCCGCCTGAAATGGGTGGTGCTGGAAGAGAATGTCCTTCGCCAGCGCGTCACGACCGACGTCGCGATCCGGGGCGGGCAGTACGACATCATCACCATCGGCGCCTATGAGGTGCCGGTCTGGGCGGGCCGCAAATGGCTGACCGGGCTCGACGATCTTGGTCCGGGCTATCGCGCCGACGATCTCATCGAACCCGTGCGCGACGTCGTGAGCTATGGCGGCGCGCAATATGCCGCGCCGTTCAACGGCGAGAGCTCGATCACCATGTATCGGACCGACCTGTTCCGGAAGGCCGGCGTTGTCATGCCGGAACGCCCGAACTGGGAATTCCTGATCGATGCCGCCGCGAAGGTGCATCGTCCGGCCGAGGGCGTTTACGGCCTCTGTCTGCGCGGCATGGCGGGGTGGGGCGCGAACGTCCCGCTCATCACCGCGATGGCGAATTCCTATGGCGCGCGCCTGTTCGACGAGAAGTGGCAGCCGCAGTTCGATACGCCCGAATGGCGTAAGGCGTTCGGCGTCTATGTCGGCGCGCTGCGCAACTATGGCCCTCCTGGCGCCTCGTCCAACTCGTTCAACGAAAACCTCGCGCTGTTCGCGCAGGGCAAATGCGCGATCTGGGTCGATGCGACGGTCGCCGCTCCGTTCCTCAGCGATCCGAAGTCGTCGACGGTGGCCGATCAGACCGGTTTCGCGCTGGCGCCGGATCAGGGACTCGGGCGCTCATCGAGTTGGCTGTGGACTTGGGCGCTTGCGATCCCGAGCAGTTCGAAGAAGGTCGCCGCTGCGAAGAAGTTCGTAAAATGGGCGGCGGGACCGGCCTATCAGAACATCGTCGCCAGCCGCGTGGGCTGGCTCGCCGTGCCGCCCGGCACGCGCAAGTCGCTCTACACCAATCCCGAATATCGCAAGGCGGCGCGCTTCGCCGACATCACGCTTCAGGCGATCAGCGAGTCGAACCCCCGCTCGCCGACGATCCGGCCGGTGCCGTACGTCGGCATCCAGTATGCCGCGATCCCCGAGTTCCAGGGCATCGGCACCGAGGTGGGCCAGCAGTTCGCCGCTGCGGTCGCCGGCCGCGTCTCGCCCGAGAATGCGCTCGCCGAGGCGCAGGCCGCGACCCGTCGTCAGATGACAGCTGCGGGATATTACGAATGAGCATTTCGACCGTCCCGACCGGCAGCGGGCGCAGCTATCTGCGCCTTCAGGCCAGGATCCTCATGGCGCCAGCGATCCTGTTGCTGGTGGTGTGCGCGATCCTGCCGCTCCTGCCGACGATCTATTATTCGCTGATCGATTACCGCCTGCTGGCCAGCACGTCGCACGACTTTGTCGGCGCCGCGAACTATGGCCGGCTGATCACCGATCCGGGGTTCCTTCCGGCGATCGGCAACACGCTGATGCTGAATGGACTGGTGCTGACGATCAGCATCCTTGTCGGTCTCGGCATGGCGATGCTGATCGACCGGGTGATCGTCGGGCGCGGCCTGCTGCGGCTGCTCGTCATCTCGCCCTTCTTCGTCATGCCGCCGGTCGCCGCGCTCATCTGGAAGAACCTGCTGATGCAGCCCGTCGCCGGCCTGTTCGCATGGGTGTCGAGCGTTTTTGGCGCCGGGGCGGTGGACTGGTTCTCGACGCTGCCGCTGGTGTCGATCAGCCTCATCGTCGCGTGGCAGTGGGTGCCGTTCGCGTGCCTCGTCCTGCTGACGTCGCTCCAGTCGTTCGACCGCGAGCAGCGCGAGGCGGCCGAACTCGACGGCGCTTCCTCCTGGGCGATCTTCCGCTATCTGACGCTGCCGCATCTCGCGCGGCCGATCGCCATCGTCGTGATGATCGAGACGATCTTCCTGCTCAGCCTGTTCGCCGAGATCTATGTGACGACGGGCGGCGGCCGGACGACCAACAACCTGGCGTTTCTCATCTACTCGCAGGTGATGCTGCAGTACGACATCGGCGTGGCGTCCGCCGCGGGCGTCGTCGCCGTCATCTTCGCCAACATTCTCGCGCTGGTCATGGTCCGCCTGGTCGGCAGGTCGCTGGAGGCATGATGCAACGGACCCGCCTCTCATCGGTCGCCCGCCGCACGCTGACCTGGGTGCTCGCGCTGGCCATCGCCGCGCCACTGCTCTGGGCATTGCTCGCCAGCTTCAAATCGGAACTCGAGGCGATCGCCTCCCCGCCGAGCTTCCTCGTCTTCGACTGGACGCTCGAAAACTACCGCTCGGTGCTGGAAAGCGGCGATTATCTCCACTCGCTGCGCAACTCGCTGATCATCGCCGGCGGCTCGTCGCTGCTGGTGATGGCGCTCGCGGTGCCGGCGGCCTGGGCGATGGCGTTCGCGCCGACGCGGCACACGCGCGGCATCCTGTTGTGGATGCTGTCGACCAAGATGCTGCCGGCGGTCGGCGTGCTGATCCCGATCTTCCTCTTCTACCGCGACTGGGGGCTGCTCGACACGCAGGCCGGCGTGGTCCTGCTGCTGACGGCCGGGAACCTGCCGATCGCGGTGTGGATGCTCTACGCCAACTTCAACGAGGTGCCGGGCGAGATCCTCGAGGCCGCCCGCATGGACGGCGCGTCGATCGTGCAGGAAGTCGTGCGCGTACTCGCCCCGATGGCGCTTCCGGGTCTCGCGTCGAGCTTCTTCCTGATCTTCACGCTGGCGTGGAACGAATCCTTCTGGTCGCTGAACATGACCACCACCGACGCCGCGCCGCTGACTGCGTTCGTCGCGGCCTTTTCGAACCCTGAGGGCCTGTTCTGGGCCAAGCTTTCGGCGGCATCGATGCTGTCGATCGCGCCGGTCCTCGTCATCGGCTGGCTGTGTCAACGCCAGCTCGTCCGCGGCCTGACCTTTGGAGCCGTCAAATGATCAATCGAGTTGCGTTCCGATGAGCGATATTGTCCTGGAGGGCGTCAGCAAGCGCTTCGCCGATCACGCGGCGTCCGACCAAATCGACCTTGTGATCCCGGACGGCAAGTTCACCGTCCTCGTCGGTCCGTCCGGCTGCGGGAAGACGACGCTGCTGCGTCTGATCGCGGGACTCGAGGACGTCGATGAGGGGCGGCTGCTGATCGACGGCGTCGACATGGCGCACACGGCCCCGGTCGCGCGCGGGCTGGCGATGGTGTTCCAGTCCTACGCGCTCTATCCGCACATGAGCGTGCGCGCCAATCTGGGCTTCGCGCTCATGGTCAAGCGCACGCCCAAGGCCGAGATCGCCCGGCGCGTCGAGCATGTCGCGAAGATGCTCGACCTGGAAAAGCTGCTCGACCGCAAGCCTGCCGCGCTGTCGGGCGGGCAGCGGCAGCGGGTCGCCATCGGCCGCGCGCTGGTGCGGGAGCCGAAGGCGTTCCTGTTCGACGAGCCGCTGTCCAACCTCGATGCCTCGCTGCGCACGCAGATGCGCTTCGAGATCCGCCGCCTGCAGCAGGAACTGGGCATCACCGCCGTCTACGTTACCCATGATCAGGGCGAGGCGATGACGATGGCCGACAACATCGTCGTCCTGCGGGCAGGGCGGATCGAGCAGGTCGGTGCGCCGCTTGAGATCTATCGGCGCCCGGTCAACCGGTTCGTCGCCGGTTTCATCGGCTCCCCGCAGATGAACTTCCTCGGCGGCCCTCATGCCGGTCGCTACGACGCGGCCACCATCGGCATCCGGCCCGAGCATCTTACCGTCGCGGCCGACGGGGCGCTGCCCTGCGTGGTGCGCACGATCGAGCATCTCGGCAGCGAAGCGCTGATCCACGCGGAGACGGGCGACGGCAGCAAGCTCATCGCCCGGGTGTCGGAAAATCTTCAGGTCGCCGTCGGCCAGAACATCGCGTTCAACGTCGATCCGGGATGTGTTCATCGCTTCGGAGCGGATGGAAATGTAATTCCGGAACAGAAAAGTGATATCTGAAATAGTAATGTCATAATATGTAACAATAAGCGCCGCGAGATTACAGTAACAATCAGTGAAAGCGGTGTGAATGAATAATGGATTATTGGCTGTTATCTACCTTGTTTGGCGGATTCGATTATTAATGTTCCAAATTTATACTCTGATTCTGAGCGTATTTGAATTTGTTACACTTCGATCGGCCGATGGGTCGCTTCGCAACAATTATAACATTTGGGGAGGTTCCAATGTCAGTGTTCCATAACCCGCTTCACACCAGTGTCGCGCCGCTCGCTCTCGTGCTGGCCATGCTGGCGGCCGGTCAGCCGGCTCTGGCGCAGTCCGCCGAAGCGCCGCAGGCCGCCGAAAGCGAGGAAGGCTCCGAAGTCGTCGTGACGGGCTCGCGCATCGCGCGTGAGGATCTGGTCAATCCGATGCCGGTGAGCGTGGTCGACATGGACGACGCGCTTCGCTTCAACGGCAACGACGTCTACAGCGTCCTGCAACAGAATCCGGCGCTCGGATTCGGCGGCTCCAGCCTGAGCAGCGGTTCCGGCGGCCTGGATTCCGGCGCGCGCTTCATCAATCTGCGAAACCTGGGCACGAACCGTTCGCTCACCCTGATCGACGGCAAGCGCCGTGTATCCGGCTCGACCCGCTCGTCCGCGGTCGACATCGGCACGATCCCGCTGGGCATGATCGACCGCGTCGAGATCATCACCGGTGGCGCCGCCGCCGTCTATGGCGCGGACGCCGTGACCGGTGCGGTCAACATCATCACCAAGAAGAAGATCGAAGAGACCACGATTTCGCTGACGGGCGGCATTTCCGACCGTGGCGATGCCGGCCAGGGGCAGGCGTCAATCTCGACCGGGTTCAGCTTCGCGGAGGACCGGGGACGCGTTTCCTTCGGCGCGACCTATTCCTGGACCGACGCGCTCTTCATGTACAATCGCTACGACTGGACTCAGCAGCCGCTTCTGCTGCCCAATCTGGCGAATACCGGCACCGCCGACGGGATTCCCGACCGGATCCATGTCTGGAACTACCGTCAGCATTATTACGCCTATGAGCCGAATTTCTGGCTCGGGACGGTCAACGGACAGGCCATCAATACCCGCTATATGCTGGAAAGTGGCGGTACGGTCCGTCCGATGGTCCATGACATCTATATGGACCGGGCGCCGACCCAGTTCGCGCTGGGCAGCGGCGGCGACGGCCGGAACCTGACCGACATGAACCAGCTCCGCGGCGCGGAAGAGGCGATCTCCACCATGGGGCGCGCCGAGTTCGATCTTGCCAGCAACCTGACATGGGCAGGCTATTTCAGCTATTCGAGGAACAACTACGACGGCGCCGGAACCTATTATCGCGACGATACCCGCACGACCTTCATGGGTGTGGGCAGCGCGAAGGCGTATCTGGACAATCCGTTCCTGCCGGCGTCGATCCGCGCGGTGATGCAGCAATATGGGCTGACGTCCCTGAACATCGACCGCACCTATGGGAACTTCCCGGTGCGCGATCAGCGGCACACGCGTGAGACCTTCACGCTCGGCACGGAGTTCAGCGGCAAGTTCGGTACGTCCCTCAACTGGAGCGCCTTCTACCAATATGGCCAGTTTGACGACCACGCCGTAGAAGGTGACGTTCCGATCCGCTCGCGCTGGCTGGCGGCGCGTGACGTGGTCACGGGACCCGGTGGCGCCCCCGTGTGCCGCGATGTGGCCGCGCGTGCCGCGGGATGCGTTCCGCTCAATATCTTCAGCCGCGACACGCCTTCGCAGGAATTGCTGGACTATGTCCTGGGAGACCGCGACGAATACCGCACCCTCACCCAGCAAATTCTTGGCGCTGAAATCAACGGCTCTCTGTTCCGCTTGCCGGACGGAGACCTGAAATTCGCGCTGGGCGTGGAATACCGCAAGGATACGCTAAAGAACGAGGACGATCCGTTGGCCCTGTCGGGCGAGCTCGTCTATGGCGGCGGACCCGGCGCGCGCTCGCAGCTGGATGTCCAGACTGACGTCAGGGAGATCTTCGGGGAACTGGCCGTGCCGGTCTTTGCCGATCGGAGCTTCGCCCATCGCCTCGACCTCGAACTGGCCTATCGCTATTCCGACTACAGCACCGTGGGGGGCACCCACGCGTGGAAGGCGGGCGCGATCTGGGAGCCCGTTCAGGGGCTGGCCCTGCGTGCCGTCCGGTCGCGCAGCGTGCGCACCCCGAACTTCGGCGAACTCTATGAGCCGATGGTCACCAACACCACCATCGGTTCGATCACCGATCCGTGCGAAATCGGCGACATCGGCAAGACGCCGACGCGTGCGGCCAACTGTCGTGCGCTGGGTGTCGTCACGCCGCTTCCCGACATCAAGACCGGTCCGCACGTCACCACCGGAGGCAATCCGGCCCTGAGGCCGGAGACCTCGAACAGTCTGACCGTCGGTATGGTGTGGCAGCCGCGCTTCCTCCGGAATTTCGATGTCACCGTCGACTATTGGGACATCAATATCGACGATATCATCTATCAGCTGAGCTATACGCAGATCATGAATCTGTGCGTCGATCTGCCGAATGTCGACAATCAGTATTGCGCCGCGGTGGGCCGAAATCTGACGCCGGATGTCCCCACCGCTCAGCATGGCATCCTGTTGCCGGCCGGCGCACCCCTCTTCGTGAATGCCCAGCAGGGCAACATCGCGAGCATGCGGGCGAGGGGCATCGACGTCGGCGTGAACTACTCGGTCGAAGCCGGACCCGGCCGGCTCGGCCTGAAGTTCGCCGGCACCTATCTGATCGAGCACACTTTCCACACGACGCCGGGCGCTCCGGCGGGCGACATCTTCTACGACGGCCAGTACAACTACCCGAAAATCCGCGGCAATCTGATGGCCACCTATGACATCGACAATTTCGGTGTGGCGCTGAGCACCCGTTATCAGCACGGGGGCAAGGGCGACAACATGGGAACGGAGGAGCAGTATGACGACAACAGCGTACCTTCGCGAACCTATGTCGACCTGTCGGCGCGCTACAGCTTCGGAAAGCACATGCTGAATTTCAGCGTGAACAACCTGACCGACTCCATGCCGCCGTACATGGCGTTCGGCGAGCCGGGGATCTACGCCGCGAGCACCGTCTATGACGTGATCGGGCGCTCCTACAGCCTGACCTACACGCTCAGATTCTGACGAGCCTCATAATGCTGTCGGCGCCGCTTCCGAACGAACTGGCGCCGACAGCTTCTCGCGTGTCTCCTGATGCGCGTCCCTCTGTTGCGAAGGTCTCCCGATATGAAGTTTGAGCGTCGCCAGTTGATCAAGGCTGCCGGTGGTCTCGCGCTGGCCTCCGGGTTGCCCGCGTTCGCGCAGGCTGGCCCGGCTCCGTCCGGCGAACGCGCGCTGCGCGCCGAGCTTACCGCGATGTACGCGAAAAGCGGCGTGCTTCCGATCCCGATCCACCGTGGCGGCGGGATGCACCAGCCCGAGAACACGATCGAGGCCTTCGAGTACACATGGACCCGCAACATGGTTCCGGAGGCGGATATCCGGACCTCGAAGGACGGCGTTATCGTCGTCATCCACGACGACACCGTGACGCGCACCGCGCCCGGCGCGCCCGAGGCGATCCGCAGCCGAAAGGTGAGCGAGCTCACGCTCGCCGAACTGAAGACGGTGGATGTCGGCGAATTTCGAGGCTTCCCGGGTCAGCGCATCCCGACCCTCGACGAAGTGTTCGCGGTCATGGCGAAGGACCCGCGTAAGTTCCTTCACCTCGACTATAAAAGCATCGACCTGGATATCCTGTCGGCCATGGTGAAGCGTCATGGCGTCGAGAAGCAGGTGATATTCACTACCAACCGCCACGATCTGATCCGGGAATGGCGCCGGCGATTGCCGAAGTCGCAAACGATGATCTGGATGGGCGGCAGCCAGCAGGAAATCAACACGGTCCTGGACTCGCTCCGCGCCTCGCGCTTCGACGGCGTCTACATCGTGCACATGCACTATCGGCCGGTTCCGGGGACTGGCGCCTTCAACATGAGCGACCAGTTCATGCTGAACGTGCAGTCCGAATTGGCGGCCGAGGGAATCGTTGTCCAGATTCAGCCCTGGAACATCGAGGATCCGCTGATTTACGAAAGGCTCTTCGGCATCGGAATCCGCAATCTCGGAACCGACTTTCCCGACATGTTGCGTGTGATCCGCCCCCGCTTCTTCGCCTGACCTCCGCCCGGCCGCCACCGGCGCGCCGGAGCGAAATCGGCTGACACGCTCTGAAGGGCGGCCGTGCAATTGACGGCCGCCCTTTGCCGTGCCGGATCCTGCGGCCCCTCGCGAAGCTCGTATTTGCGGATCGCAAGCAAAGCTTTTTGCGCAATTCCTATTCAATAGGTATGTATTGAGTCGTCGGCACTGGTCATGCCGCGCGGCGATTCGCCGCCGATCCCCGACCCGCGGTTTTTGACGGAATGCAGATTGCGCCGCGTCACCAATTGCTAAAGCGCACGGTGTTGCCGATGGAGCCCGGCGGCCTCGTGTTTCCGAGTTGAAAGGAACGACGATGAGCCAGTGTATTTCCGCCGCAACCCCGCCGCCCGTGGGGCGGCCTTGTTCAGCCCGCCGCTGATCTCAACCGACATCCGCAACTGACCGCCGCGGGCTGACGCTCGCGGATCGACGCTCTGCGCGCCGTTGGGGCGCGACGGACGGCGGCGCTTCCTGCGCTTCCGGACGCGGCGGTCGCTTGCCTTCCAAACGCAGGAAACGTCCCATGACCGACGCAATCAACGACCTTTGGTACACGCGCTGCCCGGTGCCGACCGGGCTTGGCATCGCCGTCCAGCTCGGCTGGCTCGCCGACGAATTCCGCACCGACGGAATCGGCCTCAAGTCGATTCAGGAGACCGCGGACCTCAATGCCCGCGAAAGCCATTTCGACCATAACCTTCCCAGCTCGTTCCGCCAGGGCGGCAACATCCCGGCGATCTGGGCGCGCGCCAACGGCCGCGACACGCGGGTGATCGGCCTCTCCTGGACCGACGAGTTCCAGGCGATCCTCGCGCTGCCCTCGTCGGGCATCCGCACCGCGCGCGATCTCGCCGGGCGGCGGATCGGGCTGCCGGTCAACCCGATCTCGATCGACTTCAACCGTGCCACCGCGCTCAAGGGTTTCGCCGGCGCGCTCGAGCTGGCCGGCCTGACGCTCGCCGACATCGAGCGCGTCGACACCGTCAGCGCCGATCCGGCGGGCAGCGGGACCGAAGGCATCGCCACCGGCGAGCGTCAGCGCGCCCGCACGCGCCACGGCTATCGCGCCGAGGTGCTGGCGCTGGTCCGCGGCGAGGTCGATGCGATCTACGTCAAGGGCGCGCTGGGGCTTGAGACCGCGCGGCTGGCGGGCGCGCATATCGTCGCCTCGCTCGGCGATCATCCCGATCCGTGGGTGCGTGCCAATAACGGCACGCCGCGCACGCTCACCGTCGACGCGGCGCTGATCGAAGCGCGGCCCGATCTGGTCGAGCGCTTCCTGACCCGGGTGATCGCCGCTGGCGACTGGGCGCGCGCGCATCCCGACGAGACCATCGCCTATATCGCGCGCGAGACCGGATCGACCCCCGACTGGGTGCGGCAGGCCTATGGCGCCAATGCGCCCGCGAGCCTCGGCACCTTCCTCAACGACGAGGCCGCCGGGCCACTCGGCCGGTACAAGGATTTCCTGTTCGAGCACGGCTTCCTCGCCGGCGATTTCGACATCGCCGCGTGGATCGATCCCGCGCCTTTCGCCGCGGTCGCCGGACGCGCCCGTCAGGCCGCCTGAGCCACAACCCACAATCATCACCGGACGCAGGCCCATGAGGCCGCGCAGGGGGGAATTAAGCGTGAAGTTGAAGTCTGAAAATCGCACACGGAACAAGGCTGTCTGGCTCGTCGCATCGCTCGCGGCGCTGATT
>DATIGZ010000162.1:0-5031 GCA_035481255.1 Sphingomonas sp.
GCATCAGGCGGCGTTGGTCGAGAATGCGGTCGCGAACGCCGAGGCGATCGCCGAGAATGTGACCGCCGAGGCCGAGAAGGCAGAGAAGGCGGCGCAGGCCCCCAATCGCGACGACTGGGTCGGCAAGTGGGTCGGCGTCGAGGGACTGGTGCTGACGATCGAGAAGGATCCCGCCGGACCCGGCCGCTATCGCCTGATCAACACCTACAGCCTCGACGACGGCGCGACCGGCACCTTCGCCGGGATCGCGAGCGAGGAGGGCATCGCCTTCACCCGTCCCGACGGCGCCAAGGTAGCGCGCGCGACCGACGGCGCGTCGACCGGCCTCAAATATCTCGACGGCAAGAAGGACTGCCTGACCGTCACCGTCGGTGAGGGTTACTGCCGGGATTGAAGTTGTTTGTGGGCGGCGCCGGCCGGCACCGAACCCAACGAAGCATGACGGTTGCGTGACGGCGGACGTCACGCGGCTGACATGCGACGGACCTACGGGCCGGGAAATTCCCGGGAGCCAACACCATGGGTTCGATTGCCAGCCAGCCGCGCAACCGCGCGGTGCGCACCGCCGTACATCGCCACGAACATCTGTCGAAGGAAGGGCTGCTCGAACGCGCCTTCACCTTCGCCTTTCGCGGTCTGGTCTATGCCCAGATCTGGGAAGACCCCGAGGTCGATATGGAGGCGCTGGCGATCACGCCCGACTGCCATGTCGTGACCATCGCGAGCGGCGGCTGCAACGTCCTGTCCTACCTCACCGCCGATCCGGCCAGGATCACCGCGGTCGACCTCAACACCGCGCACATCGCGCTTAACAAGCTCAAGGTCGCGGCGGCACGGCACCTGCCCGATCATGCGGCGTTCCACCGCTTCTTCGGACAGGCCAACCGGCCCGAGAATGTCGCGGCGTATCGCGAGACGCTCGCTCCGCGGCTCGACGAGACCACGCGGCGCTATTGGGAGGGCCGCGACCTTGCCGGGCGGCGCCGGATCAAGGGATTCGCCGGCGGCTTCTACAAGCGCGGGCTGCTTGGCGGCTTCATCGGCGCGGCGCATCTGCTGGCGAAGCTCTACCGCATCGACCCGCGCGAGCTGCTCGCCGCGAAGACGCCCGAGGAGCAGCGCGCGATCTTCGAGAACCGCCTTGCCCCGGTGTTCGACAAGAAGTTCGTGCGCTGGCTGATCGACCAGCCGGCATCCTTGTTCGGTCTCGGCATCCCGCCCGCGCAATATGAGGCGCTGGCCGCCGACGACCCGCGCGGGATCAAGGCGGTGTTGCTGCGCCGGCTGGAGAAGCTGGCCTGCGACTTCGACCTCTCCGACAATTACTTCGCATGGCAGGCGTTCGGGCGCGGCTATGGCGAGGGGCCGCAAGCGCCGCTGCCGCCCTATCTGCGCGCGGCCAATCACGGCATCGTCCGCGAGCGGGCCGAACGGGTCGAGGTGCGGCACCAGAATTTCGTCGAATATCTCGAGTCGATGCCCGCCGCATCGCTCGACCGCTATATCCTGCTCGACGCGCAGGACTGGATGACCGACGCGCAGCTCAATCGCCTGTGGGGCGAGATCACCCGCACCGCCAAGCCGGGCGCGCGGGTGTTGTTTCGGACGGCCGCGGCGCCGACGCTTCTGCCCGGCCGCGTCGCCGACGCCATCCTCGACCGCTGGGACTATGCCGAAGCGGAGTCGCTCGACTTCACCGCGCGCGACCGTTCGGCGATCTATGGCGGCGTGCATCTCTATCGCCTGAAGCCGTGAGCGGGAGCCACGCCGAGCGGATGGACGGCGTCTATGCGGCGCAGCGCCACATCTACGACCTCACTCGCAAATATTATCTGCTGGGGCGCGACCGGCTGATCGCCGACCTCGCGCCGCCGCCGGGCGGGACCGTGCTGGAGGTCGGCTGCGGCACCGCGCGCAACCTGATCGCCGCGGCGCGGCGCTGGCCGGATGCGCGCTTTCACGGCCTCGACATCTCGGAGGCGATGCTGACGACCGCGCGAGCGAAGGTGGTCAAGGCGGGGCTGTCCGACCGCATCACGCTGGCACAGGGCGACGCCGCCAAGTTCAGCGCGCGCGACCTGTTCGGCGTCAATGGGTTCGACCGGGTGTTCCTGAGCTACACGCTGTCGATGATCCCCGACTGGACCGCGGCGATCGATCAGGCGGCGAAGGCGGTGGCGCCGCGCGGGACGTTGAGGGTCGTCGATTTCGGGCAGCAGGAGCAGCTGCCGCTGTGGTGGCGGCGCGCGCTGTTCGCGTGGCTGGGACGCTTTCACGTTACCCCGCGCCGCGAGCTGCCGGTCGCGCTGCGGCACACCGCGATGGCCGGCGGGCTGGAGCTGGGGTTCGAGCCGTTGCTGCGCGGCTATGCGTGGAGCGGGAGCCTGAGGCGCGTTTAGCCCTGCCAACCCCAGGGGAGGGGCGGCGGCGAGACGGGCTGGGTCAGGTCGAATTCGACACGGAAATGGCGGCCGGGCCGGCGCAGCTCATACGCGAAACGCGCGCCGTCCGCTTCCATCGCCCAAATGTTGGTCACCGAGCGTTCGGCATTCAGCGAACGGAACAGCGCGATCGATTCGGCGTCCACCGGGAATTCCTGCCGCGTCGCTGTGCCCGGCGCGACGGTATCGCCGCCATACATGGTCAGCTTGTCCGAGGTGCCGTCGTCATGCCGGTGATCGTGCTTGAGGCGGATGCCGGCAGCGGTTCGCGTCAGCATCCAGGTGCGCGAGCGATCCTCGCCGACATGGAACGGCACGCGCACGCGGCCCGGCTCGCACGCCGCGACGTGCATCACCAGCGGTTTGCCGGCAAAGGCTGCGTCGGCGGGAGCGGTCGATACTGGCTTCGGCGCGCAACCCGGCAGGAGCGCGAGCGCCGCGGCGGCGGCGATCAGGGGCTTCATCCGTTTCATCCGCGTCCGCGCGCCTGTTTGCGGAACGATCCGCGCAGGAAGCGCGCCGCGAACCACATGCGGCGCGCGGTCTTGCCGACCAGCGTGTGCAGTCGTTCGCCATGCACCGCGTCCCATGCCGCTTGCGCAACCTGCTCCACCGGGGTGAATTCCAGCCCCGCCGCACGCACGCCGTCGCGCATCGTGCCGTTGCTGCCCACGGGCGTGCCGTCGAGGATCGCGGTATCGATGAAGCTGGGCAGCAGCGCACGCACGCGGATGCCGTCGGGATACCATTCAGCGTCGAGCGATTCGGTGAAGCCGCGCACCGCGAACTTGGTCGCCGAATAGATCGCGACCCCGGCGGTGCCATAGATGCCGGCCGCCGACGCGGTGTTAAGCAGGCACCCGCCCGCCGCCTTGAGATACGGATAGCCGGCATGCGCGCCATAGACGACGCCCATCAGGTTGATATCGACGCAACGGTCGAGCTCCGCGACCGTGGTCTGCGCGAAATTGCCGCCCACGCCGACCCCGGCATTGTTGAACAGCACGTCGAGCTTGCCGCCGCTGTCGGCGGTGAATTCGGCGAGCGCGCCATCCCATGCGGCGCGGTCGCGCACGTCGAGCTTGTGCACCGTGACCGGCGCCCCGCCGAGCAGCCGCGCGGTCTCCGCCATCCCGGCATCATCGATATCGGCAAGACCGATACGCCATCCGCGCGACGCGAACAGGACCGCCACGGCACGTCCGATGCCCGATCCGCCGCCGGTGATGAAGATCGACTGCATGTCCGCTCCCCTAAAGCTCGCCGTACCGTTCAATCGAAATCGGCGTCAGTCGCAGGGGAGCAGAGCCGACCGATTTTGGCAAGCCGCGCGACCTACTCAACCAGCGCGTCGATCGCCTGCGCCATGTCGATATCGCGGCCCGACAGGCCGCCGGCGTCGTGCGTGGTGAGCAGGATATCGACCCGGTTCCACACGTTCGACCATTCGGGGTGGTGGTCGGACTTCTCGGCGAGCAGCGCGACCTGAGTCATGAAGGCGAAGGCCTGACTGAAATCGTCGAAGGTGAAGCTGCGTGTGATCGCGTCGCGGCCGTCCTGATAATCCCATTCGGGCAGCCCCTCGAGCGCGTCTTCGCGTTCCGCCTGGCTGAGTTGCTCGACCATTCTTCCACTCCTTCGTTGGGTGAGGCATAGCGAAGGGTAATGGCCCGTCAAACCGAGACTTTCGCGCCCAGCGCCGAACAGATGGAAGCGCTGGCCCGTGCCGCGCTGGCGCGGATTCCCGAGCCGTTCGCGGCGTATCTGGCGGACGTGGTGCTGGTGATCGAGGAATTCGCCGACGAAGCGACGCTGCGCGACATGGAGATGGAGGATCCGTTCGAGCTGACCGGCCTCTATTCGGGGCGGCCGGTGGGCGAGAAGGACGGCTTCATGGGCGAACTGCCCCAGCCCGACACGATCCACCTCTATCGCCGCCCGCTGCTCGACGAATGGGTCGATACCGGGGTGAGCCTCGAGGCGCTGGTGACGCATGTCGTGGTGCATGAGGTCGGGCATCATTTCGGCCTGTCGGACGAGGACATGCACGCGCTGGAGTACAGCGTCGGGTGACTGCCCCACGGCTCGCCTTTGAGGACGTGGCGTGCCTGCGCGGCGGGCGGCTGTTGTTCGAAGGGCTGAGCTTCACGCTGGATGAAGGCGGCGCGGCGCTGGTGACGGGGCCCAACGGCGCGGGCAAGTCCAGCCTGATCCGGGTCGCGGCGGGGTTGCTCAAGCCTGCGGCGGGGACAGTCAGCGTCGAGGGCGGGCGCGCCTTGCTGACCGAGGCCGCGGCGCTCGATCCCGAATTGCCGGTGGTGAAGGCGCTGGGGTTCTGGGCTGGACTGGACGGACGGCGCGATGCGGCGGAGGCGGCATTGGAGGCGGTCGGGCTGGCGGAGCTGGCGCCGGTGCCGGTGCGGCTGCTTTCGACCGGGCAGCGGCGGCGCGTGGGCATCGCGCGGGTGGTGGCGAGCGGGGCGCCGGTGTGGCTGCTCGACGAGCCGGCCAACGGGCTGGATCAGGCGGCGGTCGCGATGCTGGGTCATCTGATCTCCGAACACCGCCTCAACGGCGGGATCGTCGTGGT
>DATIGZ010000163.1:0-4896 GCA_035481255.1 Sphingomonas sp.
GCTCTCGAGAGCGGCCGCCGACTCCGAAAAGCAAAATCGAATTATTTGCCGAGCGGCATATCGTCCTGCCGGCGCTCGTCCTGCTCGCGGTTTCCCGCGCCCCCCTGATCTTCCTCGTCGAGCCCGTTGCGCTCGCCATCCTGGCTTTCGTCGAATCCGCCTTCGCCGCGCTGGCGCTGGTCATTACCCGGACGGTCCTGACGACCGCCTTGTTCCTGTTGCTCCTGGCCTCCGAAGCCCGGTCCTTGATTGCTCCTGTCGTCAGACATGATGGATTCCTTTCGTGACGCCTCGCCCGGTCGGACCAGGTTCGAACTCAAACGCGGCGGCTGATAGGCAGGTTCCTAACCGACTGATTTAAAATGATTAACATGGATTAGTGGGGAGCCGGGAAAGAATCTGGCTGCGGCGCCGGAAACCCAACTTGCCGAGATGCTTGAGCTAATCCTTGTACGTTCGGCCGCATGAGCTATCCTCGGCGATATGGCCATGGATCGAGACCATCTTTCAGATCGAGATGGCTTGGTCGCGGCACTGTCGCGCGTGGCAGCACAGGATCGTACGGCACTTCGCGAAGTCTATGACCGTACCGCTCCGAAACTTTTCGGCGTGTGCCTCCGTATCTCCGGAAACCGAGAAGCCGCCGAGGATATCTTGCAGGACGTGTATCTCAAGGTCTGGAACCGGGCGGGGCGCTTCGATCCGGCGCGTGCCAGCCCGATCACCTGGCTTTGCGCGATCGCGCGAAACGCGGCGATCGACTGGCGTCGCGCGAACGGCGGGCCGGTGCTGGTGACCGTGGACCATGCGGTCGAAGTTCCCGATACCCGCGAAACCGCCCCCGAGCGGATCGCAGCCGCGCAGGATCGCGCCCGCATCTTCCATTGCCTCGAGGCGCTCGAGGCGAGACAAGGCAGCGCGATCCACTTGGCCTTTTTCGACGGCTTCACCTATGCGCAGCTTGCCGATCGCATGAAGGTGCCGCTCGGCACGATGAAGGGCTGGGTCCGGCGCGGCCTGTTGCAATTGCGCGAGTGCCTCGGCGATGGCTGAACCGCTCTCCCCCGAACAGGATCTGCTCGCGGCTGAGCTGGCGCTTGGCGTTCTGGAGGACGAAGAGCGGGCGCAGGCGATGCGCCTGTCGCTCGCCGACCCCGTCTTCGCCGCGGCGGTCGATGCGTGGCGCGCCCGGCTCGAACCGCTGGGTGAGGATTTTGCGGAAGGCAGGCCGCCCGACTTGTGGCCGGCGATCGAAGCCCGCCTCGGCGGTCGCGACACCGGTCCCGACATACGCCAGCTACGCTTCTGGCGGTGGAGCGCGCTCGGTTCGGGCGCGCTCGCCGCCTCACTCGCTGCGGTGCTGATCCTCGCGCCCGCGCCCGAACCCGTCACGGTGGTGCGCGAAGTCGTCCGCGCGCCCGATACGATGGCGGTGGCGCAGCTCGGCGGCGAAGCCGGCGCGTCGCTCGCCGCCAATTATGATCCGGGCCAGGGCGCGCTTCGTATCCGCGCCATCGCCATGCCCGCCAGCGAGCTCGCGCCGGAACTCTGGGTGATCCCCGCCGACGGCGTGCCGCGCTCGCTCGGGCTCGTCAGCGCCAGCGGCACTACCAATGTCGCGGTCCCCGCGCGGCTGCGCGCACTGATCGTCGACGGTGCCACCCTCGCGATCACGATGGAGCCGGTCGACGGCGCGCCGCATGCCGCGCCCAGCAGCGCGCCGGTCGCCGCCGGAAAAATCTCGAAAATCTGATGCCTGCCGCATCCGCGGCGCGATCCGCTCCGTAGCTTGGTCAGCACCTCCCCCGGGGTGCCATCCAAGAGGAGCAGATCGATGACGCGCACTCGCACTCTTTCCAAACTGGCCTTCGGCCTTGCCGGCATGGCGCTGGTCGCCACCGGCGCACTCGCCGCGCAGAAGAACCCGATGGTCGGCGGCGCCGCCATGTATCCGACGAAGAACATCGTCGAGAACGCCGTCAATTCCAGGGATCACACCACCCTCGTGGCGGCGGTGAAAGCCGCCGGGTTGGTCGATACCCTGTCCGGCCCCGGGCCGTTCACCGTGTTCGCACCGACCAATGCCGCCTTCGCCAAGCTGCCCGCCGGCACCGTCGACACGCTGGTCAAGCCCGAGAACAAGGCAATGCTCACCGGCATCCTCACCTATCATGTCGTGCCCGGCCGGATCACCGCCCAGGATATCGCGGCCAAGGCGATGAAGAATGGCGGCAAGGCGATGTACAAGACCGTCGCCGGCGGCACGCTGACCTTCGCGAAGAAGGGCAATGGCTGGCAGGTGTGGGATGCCAAGGGCGGCCACGCCAACATCACCATTGCCAATGTCATGCAGTCGAACGGCGTGATCCACGTCATCGACACCGTCCTCATGCCCTGAGCTTCCCGGGGGTGGCCCGCGCATGGCGCGGGCCGCTTCGGAAGACAGGAAACAAATCGGGAGGTTTCACATGCTTAGATTTCTTGCAGCGGGGATCGCGGCCCTCGCAATCGCCACCCCCGCCTTCGCTCAGGATGGCGAGGCGGAGTTCGACGGCTTCTACATCGGTGGCTCGGTCGGCTATGCCGTCCAGAACAACGATGTCGGCGAGACGATCCTGTTCGATCGCGGCTCGAACGGCAGCTTCGGCGAGACGATCACGACCGGGGCCGGGGCCAACGCCTTCTCGCCCGGCTTCTGCAATGGCGCAGCGACCTCGAACCTCAACACCGCCTGCACCAACGACAAGGACGGCATCGACTATCACCTCCGCCTCGGTGGCGACCGCCAATATGGCCGGTTCGTCGTCGGTTTCGTGGTGGAAGGCGGCAAGTCCGATGTGCGCGACAGCGTGTCGGCGTTCAGCACCACCCCCGCCTTCTACACGATGACGCGCGAGATCGACTGGAACGCCGCGCTCCGCGCCCGCGCCGGCTACACGATCGGCCCGCGCACCTTGCTCTATGGCACCTTCGGCGGCGCCTATGCCAGGCTCGACCACGGCTTCACCACCGGCAACACCGCCAATGCCTTCGCGGTGGCGGGCAGCGACGATGTGTGGGGCTGGCAGGCGGGCGGCGGCATCGAGCAGAAGCTCAGCCGCAACGTCTCGATCGGGGTCGAATATCTCTACAGCCGCTACAATGACGACGACGCCCGCATCCGCGTGACACAGGGCACCGCGGGCGCGACCAACCCCTTCGTCCTCGCCGGCGGCGCCGATTTCCGCCGCAATACGAACAGGTTCGATTTCCACGCGATCCGCGCGACCGCCGCGTTCCGCTTCTGACCGCGCCGAGCCGACGCTTCCCGGACAGCCCGGCGCCATGCCGGCGAGGCAGCCACTTCAACTCGCCTCGCCGGCTCTTTCCTGGCCCAAGCCGCAATGGGCCGGCCGGCGGATCGATTGTTGCACCGACAATGTCAGCGACTTGGTTCTGGAAAGTGGTCGCCCGCCGCAGCTTGACCAACAGCCGCTGAAAGCGAAACCCACCGCCCTCTCAGCAGGGCCATGGGGCGGGGAGGGGGCAAGCAGGATGGCGCCGCCCTGGCGGCCGACCCCTAGTCCTCACTCACGCTGCGTGTGTTGTCGGATCGATCGGCCTGGATCGCGCGCTGGTATTGCTCCGCAAGATCCTGAAGCACCTTGGCGACTGCGGGGTCCTTTGCCGCTCGCGCGCTCGCCAGGCAATCGTCGCGCCGACGAACAAGGTAATCACGCTCTTCACCCGGCATTTCTTGCCTCCATTCTCCGCATAAGTCATTGAGCTTGCGGCAATGTCTGGCTGGATAATGATCGGTGTTCGAATTTGCTCCAACCTGCGTCAGGTCGCGAAAGAAAAGAGCCCGCGGCATTCGCCGCGGGCCTCTCCCCTTCGGATGTTTCGTGCCTCTGCATATAGCAGAAGCTATATCGCCGCTCCAGTTCGCCTCCGGCTGCCGATAGCGGTTGTTAGACCGTTTCGCGATCCCTCGGGGCTGTTGCGATCCTTCGCCGGATCCTGCACCGAACACAGGTCTCATAAGCTGGCCGGCTTCGGCTCGGCTTAAAAGCATGTCCGTTTCCGATGATGCAGCGGAGGAACTGGAAGACTCGCATCGCCGCTACCCCGCCCGAACCTGTATGCCCGTACAAATAGCGTTCGGCGCCAGCCTCGATCGCTCCCAGGCCCCAAGCGGACTGACCCGAAACGATGCTTGGCGCGTATTCATACGAGTCTCGACCTTATCGTACTCGACCGCGGCGCACGAGATTGACGATCGCCAGCAGGACCACGGCGCCGAGCAGGGAGACGAGGAACGATGTGATTGTCAGTGGCGCGTTGTTGATCGAGCCACCGCTGATCAGCAGCCCGCCGATGAAGGCGCCGATAATCCCGACCACGATATTGAGGAAAATGCCCTGCTGGGCATCGGTGCGCATGATGATGCTGGCCAGCCATCCGATAACGCCGCCGACGATAAGCCAAACGATCAATCCCATGGTCTTCCTCCTCTGGTTTTCCGGGCAGATGTCTGGCCGGAGCATTTTTTTGCACAAGGTGCAGGTTCGAACCTCGGGGATGCCGCGTGCCCGTATCTGAGTGCCGGGCTATTCGGCGTCAGTCCCGACTGCTGGCGGGGTCAACGCTTTCCGCGCAGAGTGTTGAGGATGGCGAGTCCAACGACGCCCGCCAGCGCAGCCGAGGCAAAGGGGCGTTCGCGGGCGAATTGGCGCGCCCTGGCGAGGAGAGGGGCTCCTTCGACGGCAAGCGTCTCGCGTGCCGCGCCGACGGTTTTTTGCGCCTTTCCGACCAGCTGATCGATTACGCCTTCCGCCTCGAGCGATGGATCGTTGGTTGCATCACCCGCTACTTTCTTGACCTTGCCGACGACCTCACGGCCTTCACCCATCAATG
>DATIGZ010000164.1:0-2610 GCA_035481255.1 Sphingomonas sp.
GCCCGCATGGGAGGCGCGGCCCGTCAACGCCGGCGCGCGCACGATCGCCGCCTCGACCTACATCGTTCAGCCCGGCGACACGCTGCGCGGCATCGCCAACCGGACAGGCGCCGGCTCCGAGGCGATCGCGCGCGCCAACGGCCTTGAACGCCCCTTCACGATCCGCGCCGGCCAGCGCCTGTCGATCCCCGGCGGCCGCTACCATCTAGTCCGCGACGGCGAGACCGGCATCGCCATCGCCCGCGCCTATGCCGTCGACTGGGGCCAGATCGTCACCGCAAACGATTTGACGGAGCCCTATATCCTGCGCACCGGCCAGCGCGTGCTCATCCCCGGCGCAGAGCGTCCGCGCACGCGCGAAGAACGCGCCGCCGCCTTCCGCCTCGACATCGACGATATCGTCACCGGCAGCCAGCCCGCCATTCCCGAGCGCGCGCGTCCGGCCCGGGCCACCGCTTCCTCGGCCCGCGTCCTCCCGTCCACCGCGGCGGTCGCGCCGCCCGCGGCGCTGCGCGGCCAGTTCCAGTGGCCGGTGCGCGGCAACATCGTCCGCCGTTTCGGCCCGGTGGCCAGCGGCGAGCGCAGCGACGGCCTCAAGATCGCCGTCCCGCTCGACACGCCGGTGCTCGCCGCCGCCGACGGCACGGTCGCCTATGTCGGCAGCGACATTCCGTCATTGGGCGGACTCGTCATCCTCCAGCATGGCGGTAGCTGGACCACCGTCTACGGCCATGCCGGCCAGCTTCTCGTCCAGCGCGGTCAGAGCGTGAAGCGCGGCCAGATGATCGCGCTCTCCGGAGACAGCGGTGCCAGCCGCGCGCAGCTGCATTTCGAGATGCGTCAGGGCCGCACGCCCGTGGATCCGATTCCCCGGCTCCCGGCGCGGCCCTGATGCGCGGATTGATTGCCCCGCGATAGCGGCTAAGCTCCGCCTCGCATGCGCTTTCTCCCCCACGCCACGCTCAAGCGCAAATCGACGCTCCCCGTCTGGGTTTCGATCGGCTGGCGGGTGCTTGTGGTCCTCGCCCTGCTCGCGCTCGCGATCGGCGTCCACTGGGTCGATCGCGAGGGGCTGCGCGACAATTATGACGGGCATATCAGCTTCGTCGACATCGTCTATTTCACGATGATCTCGATCACGACGACCGGCTATGGCGACATCGCCCCGGTGACCGAGCGAGCGCGCCTGTTCGACGCGCTGGTGGTCACCCCGATCCGCGTCTTCGCGGTGCTGCTGTTCATCGGCACCGCCTATAATTTCGTCCTCAAGCGTACATGGGATAAATGGCGCATGGCCTTGATCCAGCGAAACCTCCACGGCCACATCATCGTCGCGGGGTTCGGCACCACCGGCTCGGAAGCCGTGGACGAACTGATCGCACGCGGCACCGATCCAGGCTGTATCGTCGTGATCGACGGCAATACCCAGGCATTGGAACGCGCCCGCGACTGCGGCTGCATCATCCTTCAGGGCGACGCCACGCGCGACCAGACGCTGGAGGACGTCAAGATCACCCGCGCCCAGTCGATGATCGTCAGCGCGGGCCGCGACGACACCTCCGTGCTCATTACCCTAACCGCCCGCCACCTCGCCCCGGATCTGCGCATCAGCACCGTGGTCAAGGCAGAGGACAATGAACTGCCTGCCCGCGCCGCCGGCGCGACCACCGTGATCAATCCGGTCAGCTTCGCCGGCCTGCTCCTCGCCAGTTCATGCAAAAGCCAGCACGTCGCCGACTACATGATGGACCTTGCCTCGATCGAAGGCCCCGTCGCCCTTGCCGAGCGTCCGGTACGAACCGACGAGATCGGCCGTCCCCTGTCCGCCGTCGCCACCGGCATCGGCCTGCGCCTCTATCGCGGCGGCGTGGCCTATGGCTTCTTCACCGACGAGGCGAAGCTGTTGCAGGCCGGGGATATGATCGTCGAGGTGGTGCGAACCGATACCGGCGCGCCGCGTGGCGGGCGGCACGCTTCGGGAGAATGAGCATTCCGGACCTCTCACCCCCTTCCGACACGTCGTCTCCGGACATTCTGCCGGTCGATATCGTCCCGGCCGCCAGCCCGCCGCAGCCGTTTGGGGAGTATGAAGCGGTCAGCCCTCCTGCCGATCTCCAGACCTCCCAACCGGCCGCCGGGGTTCAGGCGCCTCGCGATACCGCGCCGCTGCAACGCGCCATGATCAGCTGCATCATGCCGACGCGCGGACGCCCCGATTTTGTCGAACAGGCGATCGCCGGCTTCCGCGCGCAGGATTATCCCGATCGCGAGCTGATCATCGTCTATGATCGCGACGGCGACTTGCCGTCCGGGATTAGCGGCGACGATGTCCGGGTCATCCGCGCCGCCGAGAACAGCATCGGCGGAAAGCGCAATCAGGCCGCCGCATCCGCCCGCGGCGAGATCATCGCCCAGTGGGATGACGACGATTGGCACGCCCCCGGACGACTGAGCCTTCAGGCCGCGCCGATCGTCGACGGCTCCGCCGATGTGACGGCGCTCAACGATATCCTGTGCTTCGACGCAGCGAGCGACGCGTTCTGGGAGTTCGATCCCGCGCTGTTCGCCCGGATGTTCGCGGAGAATGTCGCGGGCGGGACGCTCATGTTC
>DATIGZ010000165.1:0-1560 GCA_035481255.1 Sphingomonas sp.
CGGCGATAGGGCGTCACGAACCGCGCCCAGAGGTTGAAATAGGGCAGGTCGTGATTGCCGACCTCGACCGTTACCGGCCGTCCCAGCGCCTCGAGCCAGGCCTGCGCCGCCGCAAACTCATGCCGCCGCGCGCGCATCGTCAGGTCACCCGTGACGATCACCGCGTCGGGCCGCTCGTCGGCGACACGCGCGGCGAACCAGTCCAACGCCGCGCGATCCTCGGCGCCGAAATGGATATCGCTCACATGGAACAGCCGGGTCATGCCACTTCCCTTGTCGCGAGAAAGGCAGGCCGGGTCGTCCCGCTGCTCACCGGATTTCCGGCGTCCAGCGTCACCGGCTCCCCGTCGAACAGCGCCAGTACCGGACGGCTGGAGATCGGCGCGACCGTTTCCGCACAACGCTGGGTCACCGCACGCGCCGCGACCCAGTCGCCCGTCAGCCAGCTCCAGCCCAGCTCGGCGATCGCCCCCCAGTCGCGCGCATCGATCGCATCGACGCGCAGCCCGTTGTCGGTCGGCGCGACGAAAATCGCCTGATAGCGCGAGGCCATGCCGGGTACGCCGCGCACGCGGATGCCGCGGCCAAATGTGCGCCGCCATGCGTTGCGCACCGCGCCGGCCATTCGCGCAAAGCGCCCCGCACGCGCCGCCTCCCGCGCACGTCCCCAATGCGCCGCGGGACCGAGAATCAGGCCGACAAAGGCGCGATGCGGCCCGGCCTCGACAAAGGGCAGCGCCACAGGTCGCGCACCGTGATGCGCGGCATGGACGATCGCCGCCGGGTCTGCGTCACCGTGCAGCATCTTGGCGAGCATGTTCATCGTGCCGCCGGGCAGGATCAGGAACGCGCCGTTCCAGTCCGCGAGCGCGCATAGTGCCGCGTTGATTGTACCGTCGCCCGCGAACAGCACGACGGTATCGACATTGGCGGCGGTCAACGCCGCACCCTTCGGGATCGCCTCGTCGGGAAAGCCGGTGCGCCCGGCCAGTTCCAGACCACGCTCGTCAAATACCGCTTCCAGCGCCGCGCATTTTTCGCGCGTTGCGGAGCCCGATTGCGGATTGGTGATGAACCAGAGTCGCTTCATGCCGCGCCAACGCTTGAGAGCCGGAATGTTCCGCATCGCGGATACGAAAAGGGGCCGCGCAAACGGCCCCTTCCCGTGACGGAAGATCCGATCAGTGCTTACTGATCGGTCGCCTCGTCGCTATCATCGCGCATCGCGTCCTGATCGCGCTGACCCGGTTCGCCCTGCTGCTCGCGGCGCTGCTGGTTCTGCTGCTGGTCGACATTCCGGTTGCCCTGCTGGTTCTGCTGACCGCCGGGATTCTGGTTCGGCTCACGCTCGTTCATGGCACTCTCCTGGGACTGCCCCCGCTCATGACTGCACAACCATCGAGGCGCGCCAAACGCTCCACCGGTTCGTCGCAAATCCAGAATCAAAAAGGCCCGCCAACTCAATGAGCTGGCGGGCCTCTATATGGTGGGCGTGGCAAGGATTGAACTTGCGACCCCTGCGATGTCAACACAGTGCTCTACCACTGAGCTACACGCCCA
>DATIGZ010000166.1:0-16423 GCA_035481255.1 Sphingomonas sp.
CGCTCGACCTGCCGATCGTCTCGGTCGACTACCGCCTTGCCCCCGAAAATCCCTGGCCCGCCGCGTCCGACGATGCCGAAGCCGCGGCGCGCTGGGTCGCCTCCGGCCCTGCCGAGCTGGGCCGCGCCGTTACCTCGATCGCGCTGGCCGGCGACAGCGCGGGCGGGCAGATGTCGGCGGTCGCCGCGCTCGACCTGCGCGACAACCCCGCGCGAGTGCCGGTCATCGCGCAGCTGCTGATCTACCCCGCCGCCGATCTGCGCACCGAACACCCTTCGCTCGATGCCTTCGCCGACGGCTACCTGCTCACCCGGCGCGGCATGGACTGGTTCGCCGAGTGTTTCGCGGCGGACCTCGACCATCCGCGCGCCTCGCCGATGCGCAACGCCTCGCTCGCCGGCCTTCCCCCGGCGGTGATCGTCACCGCCAGCCTCGACCCGATCCGTGATCAGGGCCGCGCCTATGCCGCCGCGCTGATCGCCGCGGGCGTGCCCGTGGTGTTCCGTGAAGCCGCGGGCAACATCCATGGCTTCATCACGCTGCGGCGCGCGATCCCGTCCGCGCAAGGCGACGTCGCGGGAATGCTCGCAGCGTTCAAGGATGTGCTGGTGGAGGCCGAGGGCAATCGCGTGATGGTGCAGGCGGCCGCATGAAGGATCGGGATTCGCTTCCCTACCGTCCTTGCGCCGGAGTGATGCTGCTCAGCCGCGACGGGCAGGTATTCGTCGGCCAGCGCCTCGATTCCACACTAGAGGCATGGCAGATGCCACAGGGCGGTATCGATCCCGGCGAAGACGCTCTCGACGCCGCCTATCGCGAGCTTTGGGAAGAGACCGGCGTCGACCGCGCGCATGTCGAGCTGGTCACGGCGGCCGGGGAGGAACTGCAATACGACCTTCCCGACGACCTGATCGGCAAGGTGTGGAAGGGAAAATGGCGCGGCCAGCGTCAGCGCTGGTTCCTGTTCCGCCTCACCGCCGGTGACGAAGCGATCGATATCGCCACCGCGCATCCCGAATTCCGCGCATGGCGCTGGATCGATCCCGCCGAGCTGCCCCATGTCATCGTGCCGTTCAAGCGCGAGCTCTATGCCCGGCTGCTCGAAATTTTCGCGGAACCACTGGGTCTGCCCTCCAAAAGTGTTGGCTGATCTCGATTTTGCCGCATTGCGGAATTAGTGAGACGAAATGCGCCGGACGATCCCCCTGATCCTCGCCCCGCTGCTGCTCGCAAATGCGCAGGCGGACGAAACCCCGCCCGAGATGCCGGAGACGGTGAAGGCGATGCTCGACGCCGCGATGAAGGCCGGGGACGAAGCCGCGGTCAACGCCATCGTCAAATACGCCAAAGCGGCAGACAAGCCGAGCGCCGAGCTGGTCGAAAAGGCTGCCGGCGGCTGGAAGCGCGAGCGTCGCGAGGCTGCCGAGCGCCGCGTGCGCGAAGCGCGCTTCCTCGATCTGGTCAAGGGCCGCGCCGAACTGGGCGGCTATGTCACCACCGGCAATTCGGAGACAGTGGGCCTCACCGGCGTGCTCGATATCAAGCGTGAAGGACTGCAATGGCGCCACAAATGGCGCGCGCAGGCCGACTATCAGGAAAGCCTCAACCGCGTCGTCCGCGAACGCTATCTCGCCAGCTACGAACCCAACTACAAGATCGACGACCGCACCTATATCTACGGCGCCGCGCTGTTCGAGAGCGACCGCTTCCTCGGCTTCAATGAGCGCTACTCGATCTCGGCCGGAGCGGGCTACACCGCGATCAACAACGGCAAGCTGCGCGTCGATCTCGAACTTGGCCCGGCCTATCGCCACACCGCCTTCACCGACGACACGATCGAAAGCCAGATCGCGGCGCGCGGCAAGCTCGACCTCGACTGGAAGCTGTCGCCCGGCGTCACGCTGAGCCAGGACGCCGCTGCCTATCTGCAACAGGCGAACAGCACCGTCACCACCAAGACCGCGCTCCGCGTCCGCCTGTTCGGCCCGCTGTCGACGCAGATGTCCTACGCGGTGAACTACGAAAGCACGCCCCCGATCGGCCGCAAGACGACCGACACCACCAGCCGCGCCTCGCTGCTGATCGATTTCTAGTCTCCGGAAGGCCGGCGGCGATCGGCTGAAGGCGATGACGTGCCGGATAGCGTGCGCTGTTCGGATGCGTATAGTGCGCGGGTGACGGCACGACACCGCTTGCCCCTCTCTGCGCTCATGCTGGCGTTAGGCCTGAATGCTCAGGCTCATGCACGGGAGACCGAAGCGGAGGGGTGCTTCGATCTCGAAGTCACTGCCCGCATCGTCGATCAGGTTCCCACGGTGCCGCCGGAATTCGACGATGGATCGATCGTGATGCGCTGGCCGTGGTTCATGGACCTCGATGTCAGAAGCGGCAGGCCCGGTTCGGTGGCAAAGGGGAAGCTGACCGTCCTGACCCTCCAGCACACCTATTGGACCACAAAGCGGTACAGGCGCTGGCTGCTCAGGCGCAACGATCAGGGCACGTTCAACCTCGTCGGCTTGGGCAATGAAGCGCGGCTGCCGCGATGCCCGGCAGATACCGCTCCCGCATCGGCCCATATCAGGCCGGCGGAGGGCGGATCGCTCGAAAGTCTCCGCCGGGAAGGGGAAGAAAGGTTCGGACGACGGCCGAACTGAACGTCCTGCAAAGGGGCTGGCCGCCCGCTTGCAATGTAGGATTTCGCCTGCTCCACTTGCCGCGCCGGCTGAGCCGGCCGTTCTTTGACTTTGTCGACATCCCGCTTGCCTCCGGCGCCTCGCGCACGCGTAGGAGGATGACTTTTGGGACTTTCCGGCCCTGCGGCGCCCCACCAGTATCATTCGAAACTTTCCTCTCGCCGGGGGTTCACCCGCCGCGAATGAGCCGATACACCATTCCGAATGGGCCTTTCCGCAATCGAAACCGCCGCGATCGAGCAGGCCCGCGCGGCCCCCATGCTGGCTCAGGTCGAACGCTGGGTGGCGGTCAACAGCGGTACCCGCAATCTTACCGGTCTCGCCACGATGGCGGAGATGCTCGCCAGCGCCTTTGCCGTGCTGCCCGGTGAGCTGACCCTCGTCGATCCCGCCCCGGTCGAGACGGTCGATGGCAAGGGCGACGTCCTCGCTCAGGCCCATGGCCGCCACCTGCATCTGCGCGTCCGGCCCGATGCGCCGGTCCAGATGCTGTTCACCGGCCACATGGACACCGTCTTCCCCGCCGATCATCCCTTCCAGACCGCGGCATGGCTGCCCGATGGCCGCTTCAATGCCCCCGGCGCCGCGGACATGAAGGGCGGGCTGTCGCTGATGCTCGCCGCGCTCCGCGCCGTCGAAGCAACCCCCGCCGCCGCCCGCTTCGGCTATGAGGTCGTGATCAATTCCGACGAGGAGACCGGCTCCTTCGCCTCCGCAGCCCTGATCGCCGCGGCCGCGAAGGACAAGGTCGCGGCGCTGACCTACGAACCCGCGCTGCCCGACGGCACCCTTGCCGGAGCACGCGGCGGCACCGGCAATTTCTCGATCGTGGTGCGTGGCCGCAGCGCGCATGCCGGCCGCAATCCCGAGGAAGGCCGCAACGCGATCGTCGCCGCCGCCGACCTCGCACTGCGCCTCGCCGCCGCGAAGGGAGACGGCCTCGCGGTGAACCCGGCACGGATCGAGGGCGGCGGCCCCAACAACGTCGTGCCCGACCTTGCCATCCTGCGTGTCAATTTCCGCCCCGCCTCGGCCGGGGCGATCGCCCGCGCCGCGGCTTTGGTCGAGAACGCCGCCGCCGAAGTCGCCGCGGCGCATGACGTGCATGTCCATGTCCATGGCGGTTTCAATCGCCCGCCCAAACCGCTCGACCCCGGAGCCGAACGGCTGTTCGGCGTCGTCAAGCAGGCCGGCGCCGACCTCGACATCCCCGTCGCATGGAAGGCGACCGGCGGGGTGTGCGACGGCAACAATATCGCGGCCTGCGGCGTGCCCGTGGTCGATACGATGGGCGCCCGTGGCGGCGCGATCCACAGTGCGGAGGAATTTCTGATCCCCGAAAGCCTGCCCGAGCGCGCCGCGCTCTCCGCCCTCACCATCCTGCGCATCATCGAGCGAGGCCGCGTATGACCTTCCTGATCCGCCCCGCCCGCGAGGACGACCTTCAGGCGCTGTACGAGATGGCCAAGCTCACCGGCGGCGGGTTCACCAACCTGCCGCCCGAAAAGCCTGCCCTGCGCACCAAGCTCGAACGCAGCGCGCTGGCCTTTTCGCGCACCGACGATGCGCTCAAGGACGAGCTGTTCGTGCTGGTGCTCGAGAATAGCGAGACTCGCGAGGTGCGCGGCACCTGCCAGATCTTCACTCAGGTCGGTCAGCGCTGGCCCTTCTACAGCTACCGTCTCGGCATCGAGACCAAGCACAGCGAGGCGCTCGCCCGCACCTTCCGCGCCGAGATCCTCAGCCTCACCAACGACCTCGAAGGCTGCAGCGAAGTCGGCGGCCTGTTCCTCCACCCCGGCGAGCGCGCCGGTGGCCTCGGCATGCTGCTCGCGCGCAGCCGCTATCTGTTCATCGCGATGCACCGCGCCCGCTTCGCCGACCGCGTACTCGCCGAGCTGCGGGGCGTGATCGACGAGGCCGGCGGATCGCCCTTCTGGGATGGCGTCGCGGGCCGTTTCTTCGGTATGAACTTCCAGCAGGCGGATGAATTCAACGCGATCCACGGCAACCAGTTCATCGCCGACCTGATGCCCAAGCATCCGATCTACACCGCGATGCTCACCGAAAGCGCACGCAGCGTGATCGGCCTGCCCCATCCCTCCGGTCGCGCCGCGATGCGCATGCTCGAGCAGGAAGGCTTCGCGTTCGAGAATTACATCGACATCTTCGACGGCGGCCCGACCATGACCGCGCGCACCGATCAGGTAATGACCGTGCGCGATTCCCGGGCGGACAAGGTGGCGGAGATCGCCGACGGCGGCAGCGCGAGCATCATTGCCCGTGGTGCGCTCGGCGATTTCCGCGCCTGCCACGGCCGCATCGGCCTCAGCGACGGTGGCGTAACGGTGGACGCCATGTCGGCGTCGATCCTCGGTGTCGAAGCGGGGCAAGAGGTCCGCCATGCCCCGCGTTGAGATCAACTTCGACGGGCTGATCGGACCCAGCCACAATTATGCCGGTCTCAGCCCCGGCAATCTCGCCGCCACCCGCAACAGCGGCGCAGTCTCGCAGCCGCGCGCCGCCGCGCTTCAGGGCATCGCCAAGATGCGCGCCAACCTGTCGCTCGGCCTCAATCAGGGCATCCTCCTGCCCCATGCCCGCCCCGACCACGGATGGCTGGACTCGCTCGCGACCAGCTACGCGAAGGCCGCGCCGCATCTTCAGGCACAGGCGCTGTCGGCCTCCTCGATGTGGGCCGCCAATGCCGCGACGGTCTCGCCGGCGCCCGACACCATCGACGGCCGTTGCCACCTGACCGTGGCCAATCTCGTCACGATGCCCCACCGCAGCCATGAATGGCGCGAGACGCTCGCCCAACTCCGTCTCGCCTTCGCCGACGATGCCTTCCGCGTCCACGGCCCCGTCCCCGCCCCGTTCGGCGACGAGGGCGCAGCCAATCATATGCGCCTTTGCCCTGAGCATGATGCGCCCGGCGTCGAGATGTTCGTCTATGGGATCTCCGGCGGCCCCTTCCCCGCTCGCCAGCATCGTGAGGCAAGCGAAGCCGTCGCCCGCCGCCACGGTCTCGACCCCGCCCGCACGCTGTTCGTCCAGCAATCGGAAGAGGCGATCGCCGCCGGCGCGTTCCACAATGATGTCGTCGCGGTCGCCAATGGCCGCGTGCTGCTCGCGCACGAACAGGCCTTCGCCGAGAAGGACCGTTTCTACGCCAACCTGCGGGGCTTGATGCCGGAGGTGGAGATTGTCGAGGTGCCCGCGTCCGCGGTCAGCCTTGCTGACGCCATCTCCTCCTATCTGTTCAACGCTCAGCTCGTGACGCTCCCCTCGGGCGAGACCGCACTGATCCTCCCCACCGAGGCACGCGATACGCCGAGCGTGTGGAACTGGCTGCAGGCCCATGTCGCCGGCAACGGCCCGATCCGGCATCTTGAGGTCGTCGATGTCCGACAGTCGATGGCCAATGGCGGCGGCCCCGCCTGCCTGCGCCTGCGTGTCGTCGCCGATCCCGCGACGATCGATCCGCGCTTTCTGGTGGACGAGGCCAGGCTCGACCGCATCGCCGCGCTGATCGAGACCCACTGGCCCGAAGCCATCGCGCAGGACGAGATCGGCGACCCGGCCCTGATCGCCCGCATCGAGACCGCCCGGACCGCGCTGCATAACCTGCTCGGAACTGTCGAGTTAATTGACAGCTAACCAAATTCGCTAACGCGAAATCGCGGTTTTCCGCCGTTGGCCTGGTTCTTGCGTTAACAAACGCATGCTCGCGCGCGTCAAACGCCTGTTTACGATCAAGACCCGTTTCGAGGCCTTCATGGTGATCTACGCGCTCGGCGTCGGCGCGGTCGACCGCGGCATTCACTATCTCGAGCAATATCCCGGCATGGGCGGCTGGATGCTCTTCGCCGCCTGCCCGATCGCGGTGTTCATGGCCGGCGCGCGCATTCTGGACTCGCTCGACGCCGGCCTGGAATAAGGCTTCACACGAACTCGAGGATCGCCGCATCGACGGCAAGGCTCTCGCCCGCCCCAAAGTTCACCGCCTTCACCACGCCCGACTTCTCGGCGCGCAGGATGTTCTCCATCTTCATGGCTTCGACCACGGCAAGCGGCTGACCGGCCTCGACCTTGTCGCCCGCCGCCACTTCTACACGGGTCAGCAGCCCAGGCATCGGCGCGAGCAGGAAGCGGCTCATATCCGGCGGAATCTTCTCGATCATGTGGTTAGCCAGCTCGGCCACGCGCGGACGATAGACCTCCACCCGGTGCGATGCGCCGCGCGCCGTCAGCACCCAGCCGGTACGGGTCTTCGTGACCCGAACGGCAAGCTCGCCGCCATCGCCATGCGCCACCGCGATCCGGTCACCGGGGTTCCATTCGACGATGCCTTCGATCAACTCGCCGTCGACGATCGCGCCATCGCTCAGCGACACTTCATGCGCGATCGCGCCCATCCGCACGACCCAGTCGCATCGCGCCAGCGGCATCGCGCCCAGCTGACCCGAAATCATCGACGCACGCTCGGCCTGTCGCCACGTCAGCACCGCCGCAAGCGCTGCCAGCCGCCGGGTCAGCATGGCATCGGCGGGTGCGCCCTCGAACCCCTCGGGATATTCCTCGGCGATGAAGCCAGTGGTCAACGCACCCTCACGGAAGCGCGGATGCTGCATCAGCGCGGAGAGGAAATCGATGTTGTTGCCCAAGCCCTCCAGCTCGAACCGGTCGAGCGCCGCGACCTGCAAATCCGCCGCCGCGTCACGCGTCTCGCCCCAGGTGATCAGCTTGGCGATCATCGGGTCATAGAACATGCTGACCTCGCCGCCCTCGGCGACGCCATCGTCGACGCGGATATAGCCCTCGCCACCCACGTCCCCGTAAGGCGTATCTTGCGCCGAAGGCGGACGGTAACGGACCAGCCGTCCGGTCGAGGGCAGGAAGCTGCGATACGGATCCTCCGCATAGATGCGGTTCTCGATCGCCCAGCCGGTGAGCTTCACGTCGTCCTGCGCGAAGGCGAGCTTTTCACCCGCCGCCACCCGGATCATCTGCTCAACCAGATCGAGCCCCGTCACCGCCTCGGTCACGGGGTGTTCGACCTGAAGCCGGGTATTCATCTCAAGGAAGTAGAAGCCCTCCCCGCTGGTGTCGGCGCCGCTGACGATCAGCTCGACCGTGCCCGCGCTGTAATAGCCCACCGCCCGTGACAGCGCGACCGCCTGTTCGCCCATCTTGCGACGCATCTCGGGGCTGACGAAGGGTGACGGCGCCTCCTCGACCACCTTTTGGTGGCGGCGCTGGATCGAGCATTCGCGCTCGCCCAGATAGACGATGTTGCCGTGCTGGTCCCCCAGCACCTGAATTTCGATATGGCGCGGGCTCTCGATGAACTTCTCAATGAACACGCGGTCGTCCCCGAACGACGCCAGCCCCTCGCGCTTGGTCGCCTCGAACCCTTCGCGGACATCCTGCTCGCTATAGGCCAGCCGCATGCCCTTGCCCCCGCCGCCGGCGGATGCCTTCATCATCACCGGATAGCCGATCTCGGCGGCGATCTTCACCGCATGCTCGGTATCGTCGATCACCCCGACGAAGCCCGGCACCACGTTGACGCCGGCTTCCTTGGCGAGCTTCTTGGACTCGATCTTGTCGCCCATCGCCGCAATGGCACCCGGTGGCGGCCCGACGAACGCGATCCCCGCCTCCGCGCACGCCTTCGCAAAGCTCTCACGCTCCGACAGGAAACCATAGCCCGGATGGATCGCATCCGCGCCGGTCGCCTTCGCCGCGGCGAGGATCAGTTCGGCCTTCAGATAGCTTTCCCCCGCCGGCGCCGGCCCCAGCCGCACCGATTCATCGGCCATCAGCACATGAGGCGCGCGCGCATCGGCATCCGAATAGACCGCGACCGTCGCGATCCCCATCCGCTTGGCGGTACGGAACACGCGGCATGCGATCTCGCCACGGTTGGCGACCAGGATCTTCTTGAACATTCGGCTTTCCCTGTTGGATCAGTTCTTGCGCAGGTCGATCAGCTGTTCGTTACGGTCGCGGGTCAGCGTTTCCTTGCAGCCCCACACCAGCATCGGTTCGGCCGATCCGCCGCGCATCTGGTATCCCATCGTCCGGCAATGGGTGTCGCGAAAGGCGACCCACGCGCGCTGCGCCTCGGTCAGCGCAGCAGCATAGCCGGGCCTCGTATCGCCCGAGGGATGGCTGCCCGGCTCGGCGTCGAACTTGCGCATCATCGCCATCGTTTTCTTATACTCGGCGTTGAGCAGCGCATCGGCCTGCGCGAACGACTTCTGCGCGCACTGCGTCATCGCGGATTGCGTGAGCGCGTTGTCGCAATCAATCGTCTGGGCCTGAACGGCGGCAAGCAGCGTCAGCAGGATCATGTCACTTCCCCTTTTCCGGCGGCACAGGAAAGAGCTGGCGGATCGCCGCGAGCACGGCGCCGTGATAGATGGTCGCGTGCGTCTCGCCGGGCCGCGGCGCATAGGTCCAGTTGAGCGCGGCAGGCGCCTTGGCCTTGAGCAGCGCGGCAAATGGCGCGACGCCCATCCCCTGCTCGTTAGCGACCGTCAGCCACAGCCGCCCGCGCGCCTTGGCCAGCAGCGACGGCGCAGCCTTCACCAGCGCCTCATTATCCCACCACAGGCTCGGACTGATCGCGATGTACGTGTCGAACAACCCCGGCGCGTGTAGCATCGTCTCGACCACGAACAGTCCGGCGAGCGATTCCCCGATCAGCGCATTCTCACCGCTGGTGCGATAGCTTCTCTCGACCCAAGGTTTCACCTCGTTCGCGATGAAGCGACGGAAGCGCTCGGACTGGCCCGCGGTGGGATAATCCGCCTTGAGCTTGGCGTCGGTGGCAATCGGAAAGGCCAGCTCGTTGCGCCGGTCGACCGTCTCGATCCCCACCACGATCACGTCGCGCGTCGTGCCGACGATCGTGCCGAGCTGGGCAAGGCCGGAGATATGATGGAAATCCTGATCCACCCCGCCGTCGAGCAGGTAGATCACCGGATAACGCTGCGTCCCCTCCGCATAGCCCGGCGGCAACCACACATTGATCGTCCGAGCCGCGCCCATCGTGGCGGACGGAAGCTTGAAGGACTGGCCGATGACGATCGGCGTATCCGCCTGTTGCGCCAGCGCGGGTGCCGGCAGGAAAGCCAGAAGCAGCGCCAGCAGTCGGATCACTCCGCCGCCTCCAGCTCGACCTTCACCTCGCCCTGCATCGGCCGCATGCCAAGGCGCGCGAACAACGCCGCGTCCTTGTCGTCACCGGCATTGCCGGTAGTGAGCAGCTTGTCGCCGGTGAAGATCGAGTTGGCGCCCGCCATGAAGCAGAGCGCCTGCGTCGAATCGCTCATGCTCTCGCGGCCCGCGCTCAACCGCACCATGCTTTCCGGCATCGTGATCCGCGCCACCGCGACGGTCCGCACGAACTCGATCTCGTCGATCTTGGCGAGCGGGGTGTCGGCGAGCATATTGCCCAGCACCGTGCCCTTGACCGGCACCAGCGCGTTCACCGGCACGCTCTCGGGATGCTTGGGCAGGGTCGCCAGCGCATGGATGAAGCCCACCCGATCGCCGCGCGTCTCGCCCATCCCGACGATCCCGCCGCAGCACACGTTGATCCCCGCCTCACGCACATGCTCGAGCGTGTCGAGCCGGTCCTCGAAGGTCCGCGTGGTGATCACCTCGGCATAGCGTTCGGGCGAGGTGTCGATATTGTGGTTGTAGTAGTCGAGCCCCGCATCGGCGAGTTGGGCCGCCTGCTTCTCGCTGAGCATCCCCAGCGTCATGCAGGTCTCCATGCCCATCTGGCGAACGCCTTTCACCATCTCGACGATGGCGGGCATGTCGCGGTCCTTGGGGTTGCGCCACGCCGCGCCCATGCAGAAGCGCGACGAACCATTGTCCTTAGCCTGCGCCGCCGCCTGCAGCACCGCGCGGACATCCATCAGCTTGGTGGCCTTGAGGCCGGTTTCTGCATGGGTGGACTGGTTGCAGTAGCCGCAATCCTCCGGACAGCCGCCAGTCTTGATCGACAGCAGCGTCGAAAGCTGAACCTCGTCCGCCGAAAACTGCACGCGATGCACCTGCGCCGCCTGAAACAGCAGCTCGGGGAATGGAAGATCGAACAGCGCCGCGATCTCCTCGCGGGTCCAGTCGTTGCGGACCATTATTTGAGTGCTCCGGTAAAGGATTGAACGAACGCACCAAGCCCCACCATCAGGAACAGCATCGCCGCAAGCTGGGAATAGCGCACCTGCTTCGCCAGCTTCTCGTGCGGCACGGGCTTGCTCTCCAGCGACCCCAAGGCGGAGGACTGATACAGGCTGATCACGCCGGCAATACCGATTGCCGCCAGGATGATGAGCAACTTCCGTCGCTCGATCTGGGTCGGCCCGCCGATCAGCGCGAAAACGCCGCCGATCGAGATCAGCGACACGCCGGTCAGGTGCTTGAAATAGTCATAGGCGCGAGCGAACGGCAGCTCCGCGCTGCCCGGTTCGGGCTGATTCTGGTCCGTCATTCGGCTGCTTCCTCCTCGGGCGGCAAATTGTGCCCGAGTAGCGTCAACACGTCCGCGGCGGCATTTACAAGGTTCGTTCCGGGCCCAAAGATCGCCTGAACCCCCGCATCGCGCAGAAACTGATAGTCCTGCGCCGGAATAACTCCGCCCGCGATCACCTTGATATCCGCCCGCCCCGCATCGCGCAGATGCCGGATCAGCTCGGGGATCAGGGTCTTGTGCCCCGCCGCAAGGCTCGACGCGCCAACCACATCGACATCCTCGGCCAGCGCCAGTTCGGCGGCTTCCCTTGGCGTCTGGAACAGTGGCCCCGGCACGACCTCGAACCCCAGATCGCCGAATGCGGAGGAGACGAGGTTCGCGCCGCGATCGTGCCCGTCCTGCCCCATCTTGGCGACCAGCATGCGCGGCTTGCGGCCTAGCCGGCGCTCAGTAGCGGCGACACCGTCCTTCAGCCGCGCCCAGCGCTTGTCGTCGCTGTACGCGCCGCCATAAACGCCCTGCACCGGCGTGGGCACGGTGCCATGACGCCCGAACACATCTTCCATCGCCAGGCTGATCTCGCCCAAGGTCGCGCGATGCCGCGCCGCTTCGACCGCGAGCGCGAGGAGATTGTCCTTGCCCCGCGCCCCTTCGCGCAGCGCATCCAGCGCAGCCTGACACTTCACGGCGTCTCGCGCCGCCTTGATCTTCCTGATCCGCGCGATCTGCGCCTCGCGGACCGCGTGATTGTCGACGTCCAGAATATCGAGCGGATCTTCCTCGGCCTTGCGGTATTTGTTGACCCCGACGATCACCTGCTCGCCACGGTCGATGCGCGCGGCGGTGGCGGCCGACGCCTCCTCGATCATCGCCTTGGGCCAGCCGGCGGCGACCGCCTTGGCCATCCCGCCCTCGGCGTCGACGCGCTCGATGATCTCCCACGCTTTGTCGACAAGTTCCTGCGTCAACGCCTCGATATAGTAGCTGCCGCCGAGCGGATCGACGACCTTGGTCATCCCCGTCTCTTCCTGGATCACGATCTGCGTGTTGCGCGCGATCCGGGCGGAGAAGTCGGTCGGCAGCGCGATCGCCTCGTCGAGCGCGTTGGTGTGCAGGCTCTGCGTCCCGCCCAGCATCGCCGCCATCGCCTCAATCGTGGTGCGGATGACGTTGTTGTAAGGGTCCTGCTCGGTCAACGACACGCCCGACGTCTGGCAGTGCGTGCGCAGCATCTTGCTGCGCTCATCCTTCGCACCCAGCTTCGTCATCACGCGATGCCACAGCACACGCGCCGCGCGCAGCTTCGCGACTTCCATGAAGAAGTTCATGCCGATCGCGAAGAAGAACGACAGCCGCCCGGCGAACTTGTCGATATCGAGACCCGATGCGACTCCGTATTTCACATATTCCATGCCGTCGGCGATGGTGAAGGCGAGCTCCTGCACCTGAGTCGCCCCGGCCTCCTGCATATGATAGCCGGAGATCGAAATACTGTTGAATTTCGGCATGTTGGCCGACGTATATGCAAAGATGTCCGAGATGATCCGCATGCTCGGCTCGGGCGGGTAGACATAGGTGTTGCGGACCATGAACTCCTTCAGAATGTCGTTCTGAATGGTCCCGTCGAGCTGGGCCTGCGGCACACCCTGCTCCTCTCCCGCGACGATGAAGAAGGCGAGTATCGGGATCACCGCACCGTTCATCGTCATGCTGACGCTCATCTCGCCCAGCGGGATGCCGTCGAACAGGATCTTCATGTCCTCGACGCTGTCGATCGCCACGCCCGCCTTGCCGACGTCACCCGGCACGCGCGGATGGTCGCTGTCGTATCCGCGGTGAGTCGCCAGATCGAAGGCCACCGAAAGCCCCTTCTGCCCCGCCGCCAGATTACGGCGATAGAAGGCGTTGGACTCCTCGGCGGTCGAGAAGCCCGCGTACTGCCGGATCGTCCAGGGCCGCCCCGCATACATCGACCCGCGCACGCCGCGCGTGAACGGCGCGAAGCCCGGCAGCCCCGGATCGGCCGTCACATCCTCCGCCGTGTAGAGCGGCTTGACGTCGATCCCCTCGGGCGTGCGCCAGGTCAGGTCGCGACCCTTCACTTCCTTGTCGGACAGCGCCTTCCAGGCGTCGAGGTTCGGCTTGTCAGTCATTTCAACACCCAGCATCCGTTCGTGCTGAGCTTGTCGAAGCACTGCGGCCCTTCGACAAGCTCAGAGCGAACGGTTGAAAACAAGATCATCGCCCCTTGAACTCCGGCGCACGCTTTTCGAGGAACGCGGTCACACCCTCGCGGAAATCCTCGGTCCGTCCGGCAATGCGCTGATGCTTCGCCTCGATCCCCAGCGTCTCCGACAGCGTGCTGTTGAGCGCGGCCTTCACCTGATCGCGGATCATCGCGAGCGCGACGGTCGGCTTGGCCGCCAGCGTCGCGGCGATGCCCTGCGCGGTCGCCATCAGTTCGTCGTCCTCGACCACGCGCGCGGCCAGACCCGCGTCCTTCGCCTCTTGCGCGCTCAGCCGTTCGCCGAGCAGCGCCATCTCCAGCGCCTTGGCGCGGCCCGCCGACTTGGCGACCAGCCAGGTGACGCCGCAATCGGGCACCAGCCCGATGTTGGAGAAGGACAGCAGCATATAGGCCGATTTGGCCATCACCACGATGTCGCCGCCCAGCGCCATCCCCGCGCCCGCGCCCGCTGCCGGGCCGTTGACCGCGGTGACGACCGGCACCGGGATCTTCGACAGCGCCTCGGCCACCGGGTTGTAGAAACGCTCGACATTGGCGCCGCCGTCATTCGGTCCGTCGCCGCGCCCGGCAAGGTCGGCGCCCGAGCAAAAGGCCCGCCCCTCGCCCGTCAGCAGCACGGCGCGCGCACCCTCGTCAGCCGCACGCCACAGCGTGTTGCGCAGCAGGATCAGCATGTCGGGCGTCACCGCGTTCAACCGCTCCGGCCGGTTGAGCCGGATCGTCGCGACGCCGTTGTCGAGGCTGTAGAGGACGGTGTCGTCGCTCATATCTTCAACCCTCTCCGTCACCCCGGTCCTGTGCCGGGGTCCACCGCGCGGCAATCGATGCCGTCAACGGTGAGAACATCGCGCGCGGCACCGTGGATCCCGGAACAAGTCCGGGATGACGGCTGGTATCAGTGCGCATCATCACGCGGCGACTCCATGATCTCGGTCAGCACGCCACCCATGTCGCGCGGATGGACAAAGAAGATCAGCGTTCCGTGCGCCCCCATCCGCGGCTCGCCCAGCACCTTCGCGCCCTTGGCCTCGAACCACGCCTTGGCCTCGTGAATATCGGGCACTTCATAACAGACATGATGCTGCCCGCCCGCCGGGTTCTTCGCCAGAAAGCCGTGGATCGGAGAGTCCTCGCCCAGCGGCTCGATCAACTCGATCTGCGTATTGGGCGTATCGACGAAGCACACCTTCACCCCCTGCGTGGGCAGGTCGAAGGGGTCATGGATCGTCTCCGCCCCCATCACGTCGCGCCAGAAGGCGACCGACGCTTCGATCGAGGGCGTGGCGACGCCGATATGGTTGAGCCGGCCGAGTTTCATGGCTTCATCCCTAAATCAAACGCAACGATGACACCGCCGACAAAAGCAAACGCACTGCACAGGAATACGAAGCCAACCCCTACAGCCTGAGGGACGGAGACTGAGATTCCGAAGAACTCACGCATCACAGCGGGATATTGTCATGCTTCTTCCACGGATTCTCGAGGCTCTTGTTCCTCAGCTTCCGTAGTCCCAACGCCACGCGCCGCCGCGTTGAGTGCGGCATGATCACCTCGTCCACGAAGCCCTTGCTCGCCGCGACGAACGGGTTGGCGAAACGCGCCTCATATTCGGCGGTACGCTCAGCGATCTCCTCCGGCGTCTTGCCGCGGAAGATGATCTCGACCGCGCCCTTGGCGCCCATCACCGCGATCTCCGCGGTCGGCCAGGCGTAGTTCAAGTCGCCGCGCAGATGCTTCGACGCCATCACGTCATACGCCCCGCCATAGGCCTTGCGCGTGATCACCGTGATCTTGGGCACCGTCGCTTCGGCATAGGCGAACAGCAGTTTGGCACCATGCTTGATGATGCCCGAATGCTCCTGCCCGACGCCCGGCAAGAAGCCCGGCACGTCGACAAAGGTCACGATCGGGATCTCGAACGCGTCGCAGAAGCGCACGAACCGCGCCGCCTTCTTCGACGAGTTGATGTCGAGCACGCCGGCCAGCACCATCGGCTGGTTGGCGACGATGCAGACGGTGCGCCCCTCGATCCGGCCGAAGCCGATGATGATGTTGGCGGCATGCGTCGGCTGAACCTCGAAGAAGTCGCCCTCGTCGACCGTCTTCCGGATCAGCTCGTGCATGTCGTACGGCTGATTGGCCGAAGGCGGGATCAGCGTGTCGAGGCTGTCATCGAGCCTGTCCCACGGATCCTCGCACGGCCGCTCGGGCACCGGCTCGCGGTTGCTGGCGGGAAGGAAGTCCACGAAGTCGCGGGCCGCGAGCAGCGCCTCGATATCATTCTCGAAGGCCACGTCGGCGACCCCCGACTTCGTGGTATGCGTCACCGCTCCACCCAAATCCTCCTGCGTGACGATCTCGTTGGTGACGGTCTTCACTACATCGGGGCCGGTGACGAACATGTATGAGCTATCCTTCACCATGAAGATGAAGTCGGTCATCGCGGGCGAGTAGACTGCACCTCCGGCGCAGGGCCCCATGATCAGGGAAAGCTGCGGCACCACGCCGCTCGCCAGCACGTTGCGCTGGAACACCTCGGCATAGCCGGCGAGGCTGGCGACGCCCTCCTGGATGCGCGCGCCGCCGCTGTCGTTGAGGCCGATCACGGGCGCGCCGACCTTCATCGCCATGTCCATGATCTTGCAGATCTTCTGCGCGTGCCGCTCGGACAGCGATCCGCCGAATACGGTGAAATCCTGGCTGAACACGAAGACGAGACGGCCGTTGATCGTGCCGCTGCCGGTCACGACGCCGTCACCGGGCACCACCTGATCCGGCATCCCGAAATCGACGCAATTATGCTCGACATACATGTCGAGCTCCTCAAACGATCCCTCGTCCAGCAGCACCTCGACCCGCTCGCGGGCGGTCAGCTTGCCCTTGGCATGCTGTGCGTCGATGCGCTTCTGCCCGCCGCCCAGCCGCGCCGCCTCGCGACGACGCTCCAGCTCCTCGATCGTCTTCAGCATGCGCAGCCCTCCTCAGGAG
>DATIGZ010000167.1:0-3103 GCA_035481255.1 Sphingomonas sp.
CGCGTTGCTGGTCGTGTTCACGCTGCAATCGACGATGAGCGAGGACGCGATCCGCGAATGGGGCTGGCGTCTGCCCTTCATCCTCGGCGCGGTGCTGGCCGGGGTGTTCATCCTGTTCCGCGACGTGATGCACGAGACCGCTGAGCCGGCGGGCAAGGGCGAGGAGGCGGGGTCGCTGAAGACGCTGTTCCAGCACCCGCGCGCGATGTTCGTGGTGATGGCGCTGAGCGCCGCGGGGGCGGTGACGCTCTACACCTTCACGACCTATATGCAGAAATACCTCGTCAATACCGCGGGCATGGACGTGGCGAGCGCGAGCCGGACGATGCTGATCGTCACCTTCGCCTTCCTGCTGCTCCAGCCGGTGCTCGGCACGCTGTCGGACCGGATCGGACGGCGGACCAATCTGCTGATCTTCAGCGGGGGCATGACGCTGTTCGCGGTGCCCTTGCTCGGCGCGATCGGGCAGGCGCAGACGATGTGGAGCGCGGGGCTGCTGGTGTTCGCGGCGTTGGCGATCATGAGCTTCTACACCTCGGTCTCGGGCCTGTTCAAAGCCGAGCTGTTCCCGGCGCGGGTGCGCGCGCTGGGCGTCGGGCTTGGCCACGCCATCGCTTCGGCGATCTTTGGCGGCACCGCGGAATGGGCGGCGCTGATGCTGAAACAGGCGGGGCATGAGGGGCTGTTCGCCTGGTACGTCTCGGCCGTCTGCGCGGTGGCGTTCGTGGTGGCGTGGCGGATGCGCGAACCGCGCGCGCACGGCCATCTGCACTGATCCTTCGAAACACGGAGCTGGTTTGATGAAGCTTTTCCATGCCGCGCTGACGGCGGCGTTGCTGTGCGGGAGCGCCGCGGCGCAGCAGGCCGAGCCCTTGCCCTATACGATGACCGGGAGCGTGACGCTGCCGAGCAGTGATACCGGATGGGATTATGTGAAGTTCGAGCCGGGCGGCGCGCGGCTGTTCATGGCGCGGCTCAAGGATGGACTGACCGTCTATGACGTCGATCGCGGGCGGGCGATCGCGACGCTGCCCAATTCCGAAGGCGCGAACGGGCCGGTGCTGCTGCCGCAATTCGACCGCGGCTATGTCGCGATGGATGACGGGTCGCTGCTGAGCTTCCACCTCAAGACGCTGAAGGTGATCGCGCGGACGACGCTGGCAGTGGACGGCGGGCTCAATAGCGGGACGTTCGATCCGGCGACGGGGCAGCTGCACATCATTACCGGCACGCGTGAGCGGGAATCGACCTGGTTCAGCATCGATGCGGCGAGCGGCAAGCTGTTGCGCACGACGCGTTTCGCGTTCCGCAAGATGGACGACCCCGCGGCCGACGGACAGGGTAGCCTCTATGCCCCGGCGCGGATGGACGGGATCGTGCTCAAGCTCGAGTCGCGCACGCTGGCCGAACAGGCGCGCTGGGACGTCGGCTGCAACGTGTCGAAGATGAAGTATCTCAAGGACAGCCGGCGGCTGCTCGGCGCATGCGTCGGTGATCGGCCGAGCGTGTTCATCCTCGACCCCGCGAGCGGCACGGTCACCGCGCGCGTGACGATCGGCAAGGGGCTGGACGCGCTGGCGGTCGACGACGTGCGCAAGCGGATCGTCAGCAGCAATGGCGAGGGCAATCTGACGGTGATCGCGCAGGACGGGCCGGACATGCTGCGCCATGTCGCGACGGTGCGCACGCGGGTCGGAGCACGGATGATGGACATCGACCACCGCACCGGGCGGCTCTATCTGGTCAATGCCGACCAGACCGAGTTTCCGGGCAGGGACGGCGCGCCGGGCACCAGCCGATATCATCCGAACAGCTTCCGCGTGGAAACCTGGCGGCCGGAGTGACGGCTGGCGGCCGCGAAAAGGCGGAACTGGCCCGTTGCCGGCGGGCCGATGCGGAATAGGGTTGCCGGTCACATTCTTGGGGAATGGTTATGAAGCGCGCGGTGCTGGGTCTGGTCTCGATGGTCGCGCTGGCGGCGCCGGCGCTGGCGAAGGACGCGCTGCCGATGACCGGGCGGCGCACGCTGAGCTACGAGGTGTCGAGCGGCACCTTCATGTCGCTGGCGATATCGCCCGACGGCAAGACGATCCTGTTCGACATGCTGGGCGAACTCTACGCGATGCCCGCCAGCGGCGGACGCGCGGTGCCGATCGCACAGGGCATCGCGTTCGAGGTGCAGCCGACCTTCTCCCCCGACGGCAAGTGGATCGCCTATGTCAGCGACCGGTCGGGCGGCGACAATGTGTGGATCGCACGGGCGGACGGGAGCGAGGCGCGGCGGATCACCGACGAGGATGACGGCGCGGTTCGCACCTCGCCCGAATGGAGCGCGGACGGCAAGCACGTCTATGTCAGCCGGGTCCGCATCCGCTGGGACCGCTACGAGCTGTGGAAGCATCCGGTGGACGGCGGACCGGGCGAGCTGGTCGCGCCGGCGAAGCTGAAGCCCGACGCGCCGCGCGGTGCATGGCAGAGCACGCTGGGTGCGGCGGCGTCGCGCGACGGCAAATATCTCTACTTCGCGCGGCGCACGGGCGACCTGTCGTTCGACGAGCCGGTGGCGTGGACGATCGTGCGGCGCGATCTCGCTACGGGCGCCGAGGAGACGGTGATCGGCAGCTCGGGCGGGCGCGAGGCGGGCGGCGAGACCTTCTTCCGCCCGGCGATCTCGCCCGACGGCTGGCTGCTCGCCTATGCCACGCGGCGGATGGCGGAAACGCGGCTGCGCGTGCGTGACCTCGCTACGGGCGTGGATCACGATCTCGGTCCGGCGCCGCTCGACCTGATGAACGGCGCGGCGTGGATGGACCTGATCCCGCGCTACACCTTTACCCCCGACGGCAAGGCGATCCTGATCGCGGTGGACGGAAAGATCGAACGGCGGCCGGTCGACGGATCGGCGGCGGCGCGGATTCCGTTCACCGCGAAGCTCGACCTGGAAGTCGGGCCGGGCACGCGCATCGGCTTTCGCGAGGAGACGGGCGCGGTGCGCGCCAAGCTGCCGCAGGGGACGACGCCCTCGCCCGACGGCAAGCGCGTGGCATTCGCGGCGCTGGGCAGCATCTATGTCCAGCCGGTCGCGGGTGGACCGTCGCTGCGC
>DATIGZ010000168.1:0-3970 GCA_035481255.1 Sphingomonas sp.
CTGCGGAGTCGGTCGTGTTGACGTGCTGCCCGCCCGCACCGCTCGCACGATAGATGTCGATGCGCAGGTCCTTGTCCTCGATATGGACCTCGACCTCGCTCGGCTCGGGGAGCACGGCGACGGTCGCCGCCGAAGTATGGATGCGCCCGCCGCTCTCGGTCACCGGCACGCGCTGGACGCGATGCACGCCGCTCTCGAACTTCAATTTCGCGAACACGCCCTTGCCCGCGACGCTGGCGACGACTTCCTTGTAGCCCCCGGCTTCGGAGGTGGAGGCGGAGATCAGCTCCACCTTCCACCCCTGCCGCTCGGCATAGCGGGTGTACATGCGCAACAGGTCGCCCGCGAACAGCGCGGCCTCGTCTCCGCCGGTCCCGGCACGGATTTCGAGCATCGCCGCGCGCTCGTCCGCCACGTCGCGCGGCAGCAGCGCCAGCGCCAGCGCATGCTCGGCCTTGCCCAGCGCCTCCTCGTTGGCGTGCAGCTCCTCACTCGCCATCGCGCGCAGCTCAGGATCGCCGTCGCGGCTCATCTCGGTCAGGCTCGCCGCCTCGTCGCGCAGCCGCCGCACCTCGCCCGCCGCCGCGGCGACCGGCTCCAGCTCGGCATATTCCTTGGAGACCGCGACGAAGCGGTCCGACGGCAGGTCGCCGGTCGCCATCATCGCCTGCAGCTCGTCGCGCCGCGCCTCGATCGCAGCGATCTTGTCAGGCGAGATTCGGGTCATACCGCCGCGAGCACCGCGATCAGCGTCGCCATCGTGTCGTCATCGACCGCATCGCTCTTCAGCGTCCGGCGGTTCACCACCGGAGCATCGTCGCGCACGTCGATCGAGATGATCTCCGCCGGGTTCGACTTGACCGCCTTGTCGTAGCGCTTCTTGGGGCTGCCGCTCGCGAAAAGCTCGGCGACGACGCCCGCGCGGCGCAGCGACGCGACCAGCGCGATGCCCTTCGCCTCATGGCCTGCACGCTCGACCACCACCGCGACCTGAATCTGCTCCGCAGCCGGTGCCTCGGTGAGCATCCCCAACCGCTCGATCCCGGCGGCCCAGCCCACGCCCGGCGTCTCAGGTCCGCCCAGATTCCCGATCAGCCCGTCATAGCGCCCGCCGGCCAGCACCGTGCCCTGTGCGCCCAGCCGGTCGGTGACGAACTCGAACGCGGTGTGGCGATAGTAATCCAGCCCGCGCACCAGCCGCGCATTGCGGTTCCATGCGACTCCCGCCGCGTCCAGCCCGCCGGTCACCGCGTCGAAGAAGTCCTTGGCCTCCACGGTCAGGAACGCGTCGATATCCGGCGCCGAATCCGCCGCCGGGCGATCGCGCGGGTCCTTGGAATCGAGGATGCGCAGCGGGTTCTTCTCCAACCGCGTCAGGCTGTCCTCGGACAGGTCGGCACGATGGCTCTGGAAATGCTCGATCAGCGCCGCCCGCCATGCTTCTCGGGTCTCAGCGTCGCCCAGCGTGTTGAGCTGGAGCGTCACACCGTCGGCGATGCCCAGCTCGCGCAACAGCTGGTCGGCCAGCGTCAGCAGCTCGACGTCCGCCGACGGCTCGGCCGCGCCGATGATCTCGGCGTCGATCTGGTGGAACTGGCGGTAGCGCCCCTTTTGCGGCCGCTCGTAGCGGAACACCGGGCCGTGCGTCGCCAGCTTGAGCGGCGCGAACTGCTGCCAGCCCTCGGTGATGTAGGCGCGGCAAATGCCCGCGGTGAATTCCGGCCGCAGCGTCAGCAGGTCGTCGCCACGGTCGGGGAAGGTGTACATCTCCTTCGACACCACGTCCGACGTCTCGCCCATGCTCCGCGCGAACACGTTGGTCGCCTCGAACACCGGCACCTGAACCTGCTGGAAGCAGTAGAGCCGCCGCACATGCTCGAACGCCTCGACGACGCGTGCGAACCGGCGCTGTTCCTCGCCGAAGATATCCTGCGTGCCGCGCACGCGCTTGGGGGTCTCGATCCGTGCCATTTGGGGCGGCTATCTATTGGCAGCGCGGGCGGAACGCCAGAGGCGGTTTCGCCGCCCCCTCCATTCCACTATAGGCGCGCGGATGACCGCGACCCCCAAGACCTATCACGTCAAATCCTTCGGCTGTCAGATGAACGTCTATGACGGCGAGCGCATGGCCGAACTGATGGCCGCGCAGGGCATGACCGCCGCCGCGAACGCCGAGAGCGCCGACCTCGTCGTGCTCAACACCTGCCACATCCGCGAGAAGGCCACGGAAAAGGTCTATTCGGAGATCGGCCGCATCCGGAAGGGCGCGCAGGAAGAGCATGGCAAGCGTCCGATGGTCGCCGTCGCCGGCTGCGTCGCGCAGGCGGAGGGCGCCGAAATCGCGCGCCGCGCGCCCAGCGTCGACGTCGTCGTCGGCCCGCAGGCCTATCACAATCTGCCCGACCTCGTCCGGCAGGCGGCCGACAAGGGCCTCGCGCTCGACACCGACATGCCCGCTATCGCCAAGTTCGGCGCGCTCCCCGCGCGGCGCAAGACCGGCCCCACCGCGTTCCTGACGGTGCAGGAAGGCTGCGACAAATTCTGCACCTACTGCGTCGTCCCCTATACCCGGGGGGCGGAAGTCAGCCGCCCGTTCGACGCGATCGTCGACGAGGCGAAGTCGCTGGTCGACGCCGGCGCGCGCGAGATCACGCTGCTCGGTCAGAACGTCAACGCGTGGGACGATGAGGCAGGCACCGGCCTCCACGGCCTCATACGCGCGCTCGACAAGATCGCGGGGCTTCACCGCATCCGCTACACCACCAGCCACCCCAACGACATGAAGGACGGCCTGATCCGCGCCCATGCCGAGGTGGAAAAGCTGATGCCCTTCCTCCATCTGCCGGTGCAGGCGGGCAATGACCGCATCCTCAAGGCGATGAACCGCTCGCATACGCGCGACTCATACCTGCGTATCCTCGACCGCGTCCGTGTGGCGCGGCGCGATATCGCGCTGTCGGGCGACTTCATCGTCGGCTTCCCCGGTGAGACGGAGGACGAGTTCGCCGATACGCTGAGCCTGGTCGACGCGGTCGGCTATGCCCAGTGCTTCAGCTTCAAATACTCGCCACGCCCGGGCACTCCCGCCGCGGAGATGGACGGAGCGGTTCCGCCTGAGGTGATGGACGAGCGCCTCAAGCGCCTTCAGGCCGCTCTCAACCGCGATCAGGCCGCGTTCAACGCCGCGACGCTGGGCAAGAACTGCACGGTCCTGATCGAGCGCAAGGGCAAGCTGCCCGGCCAGATGCTCGGCAAGTCGCCCTGGCTGCAATCGGTCCATCTGATGACCGACGCCCAGATCGGCGATCTGGTCGAGGTCGAGATCGTCCGCGCCGACCCCAATTCGCTGGCCGGCGTTGCTAAGGTGAAAGCTGCGGCCTAGTCCGCCACCACCAGATGGTCGAGCACGCGCGGCAGCAATTGCCCGGTCGCGGCCTCGAGTTCTTCCGGTCCGGTGCCGAACGCGCCGCTCAGCGCCAGTTCGACGAACCCGTGGACGATCGACCACGCCGCGATCGAGGGCGACAGGACCGTGAGATCCGGCCCCTCGCCTGCGTCTTTGCCGCGCGCCACGCGGTCGAGGATATCGAACGCCCGGTCGCCCGCTTCGCAGAACGCCACGTCTTCGCGGTCGAGCAGGGCCTTTCGCCACATCAACTCGAACCGCGCGCGGTTGGTGAGCGCGAAGCGAACATAGGCCATGCCCAGACCGCGCAGCCGCTCGGTCCGGTTCGACCCGACGTCCCCTGCCTCCAGCGCATCGCCGAAATCCCGGAACGCCCGCGTCGCCACCGCGGTCAGCAGGCCGCGCGCGTCGCCGAAATGATGCCCCGGCGCGGCCCTGCCAGATCAGCAGGACGTATCCGGCGGCGAGGATCGCGGGGATGACGAACTGGGCGGCGGGGAACGCGTAGGCGCGCGCGGGCCTGAGGAAGAGAGCGACGATCAGCGCCAGCCAGCCGAGCATCGC
>DATIGZ010000169.1:0-1987 GCA_035481255.1 Sphingomonas sp.
TTCTTGCCCTGTGCTTCCTTCTCGCGCCACGCCGCCAGCGCCTTGAGGCGGCCCAGCACCTCGGCCTTGCGGCTTGAGATGCGGATGCGCTGCCACGCCTGATCGGGGTCGTTGCGATAATTCTCGGGGTCCGCGATCCGCTCCATCTCTTCGTCCAGCCATCCGCCGCGGCCGGTCTTGCGCAGCTTTTCCAGCATCTTGGGGAAAATCTCGGAAAGGTGGGTGACGTCCGCGATCGCATAGTCGATCTGGCGCTTGTCGAGCGGACGGCGCGACCAGTCGGTGAAGCGCGCGCCCTTGTCGACGGTGATGCCGAGATAGGTTTCGACGAGGTTCGAATAGCCGATCTGCTCGCCCTGGCCGAGCGCCATCGCCGCGATCTGGGTGTCGAACAGCGGGTGCGGCGTCTTGCCGGTGAGGTTGTAGACGATCTCGAGATCTTGCCCGCCGGCGTGGAAGACCTTCAGAACGTCCTCATTATTGACCAGCAGGTCGAGCAGGGGGGTGAGGTCGATGCCCGGCGCCATCGGGTCGATCGCCGCCGCCTCGTTGGTGTCCGCGATCTGGATGAGGCAAAGCTCAGGCCAGAAGGTGTTTTCCCGCATGAACTCGGTATCGACCGTAATGAACGGTTGCTGCGCGAGGCGGGTGCAGAGATTGGCGAGACTTGCCGAGTCTTCGATCAGGCCGTGAATGTGCATCGCAGGCCCATAGACGCGCGCGAGCGGGTTGACAAAGGGGCGCGTGGGCATGAAGCGCCCCACTTTCACAAAGATGTTGAAAGTTGCCATGCACGCCTATCGTTCGCACAATTGCGGCCAGCTTAATGCCGCTCAGGTCGGTGAGACCGTCCGCCTTTCGGGCTGGATCCACCGCAAGCGCGATCATGGCGGCGTGCTCTTCGTCGACCTGCGCGACCACTACGGCGTGACTCAGATCGTCGCCGACAGCGATTCGCCCGCGCTTCCGGTGCTGGAAGCGCTGCGCGTCGAATCGGTCGTGACGATTGACGGCGTGGTGAAGGCGCGCGGCGAGGGGACCGTGAACCCCAACCTCGCGACCGGCGAGATCGAGGTGTTCGCCAAGGGCGTGACGGTGCAGTCGGCTGCTCAGGAACTGCCGATGCCGGTGTTCGGCGACAGCGAATACCCTGAGGAAATCCGCCTGCGGAACCGCTTCCTCGACCTGCGCCGCGACCAGTTGCACGCCAACATCATGCTGCGCAGCCATGTCATCGCGTCGCTGCGCAAGCGGATGATCGATCAGGGCTTCACCGAGTTCCAGACGCCGATCCTTACCGCGTCGTCGCCCGAAGGCGCGCGCGACTATCTGGTCGCCAGCCGCGTGCATCCCGGCAAGTTCTATGCGCTCCCGCAGGCGCCGCAGATGTTCAAGCAGCTGCTGATGGTCGCGGGCTTCGACCGCTATTTCCAGATCGCGCCCTGCTTCCGCGACGAGGACGCGCGCGCCGACCGCTCGCCGGGCGAGTTCTACCAGCTCGATTTCGAGATGAGCTACGTCACGCAGGACGACGTGTTCGCGGCGATCGAACCGGTGCTGCACGGCGTGTTCGAGGAGTTCGCCAACTGGCAGGGCAAGGGCCGCACCGTCAGCCCGCTGCCGTTCAAGCGCATCCCCTACCGCGAATCGATGCTGAAATACGGCAACGACAAGCCCGACCTGCGCAACCCGATCGAGATTTCGGACGTCTCCGGCTACTTTTCAGGCTCGGGCTTCGGCCGCTTCGCCTCGATCGTCGAGGCGGGGGACGTGGTGCGCGCGATCCCGGCACCGAACACCGCGGGCCAGAGCCGCAAGTTCTTCGACGACATGAATGCCTGGGCGCAGAGCGAGGGCTTTGCGGGTCTCGGCTATGCGACGCGCAAGGGCGGCGAGTTCGGCGGCCCGATCGCCAAGAACCATGGCGAGGAGGCGACCCGCAAGCTGATCGCCCAGCTGGGGCTGGGGCCGGACGACGGCATCTTCT
>DATIGZ010000170.1:0-2929 GCA_035481255.1 Sphingomonas sp.
TCAGGTAGCTGAGTTCGTTGGTGGCGTCGTTGCCGTCCGCGTCCTGCCCGCCGATCACCAGATTATGCCATTTGGCGAGCCCGCCATATTTGTTGCGGTGCGTCTGGCCCGAAGTGATCACGATCTGCGAATCCTTGATCCGCAGCCATTGCAGCAGCTCAAGGGCTTCTTCGCGCGTGATCCGGCCGGCGGCGAGATCCGCCTCGTAATAGGGATTGAGCAGCTGATCGAGCCGGCCGAATGAGATGATACCCCCGGGAAGGATCGACAGGATCACGATCCACATCGACTGAAGCGCTTCGCGGAAGGTCTTCGCAGGCTCAGCCGGCACGCGGCGGCATGCCTCGGCAATCGCGAGCAGCTCGGCCTTGCGCGAGGAGTCGCTTTCCTTTCCTGCCGCAAGCGCCGCCGCATCGGCGAGACGCCCGGCAAAGCCCACGATCGCGCGCAGCGAAATGAGGATCGCGCGCAGCAGATCGGCGCGCGCCACCGCGTCCGCGCTGAACAGCCGGGTTTCGGCGAGCTTCGCCTCGGCTTCCGCGATCAGGGCATTGAGCCCCTCCCGGAGCACGCGCTCATAGTCGAACACGCCGATGATCTGGCTGATCTCATGGTGGATGCCCCAGCCGCAGCCCAGCATGCCGCCCGGCCCCCAGCCCTCTTCCTTGCTGCGAAACGGGGGAAGGACGACACCGAGCTGCGCGTACGGCCACAAATGCTCTTCGTCATAAAGCGAGGTCATGCGCGAGGTGAGCGAACGGCTTTGCCAATAGGCGTTCATCTCCCGGATCGCCGCGCGATCATCCGGGTCGATCATGAAGCCGCTCGCGTTCAGCGCATCGAGCTCGTCCTCGCTCCAGGTCGCCCAGAGACAACTCAGCTCAAGGCCGCCGGGGATTCCCGCCAGATTGCCGGCCACCAGGTCGTGTTCCTCAAGAAAGACCGGGATCTCGTTCAGCACCGTCGCGAAGGCATGTGCGACGCGCAACACTTGCGGCTTGCCTTCGCTTTCCTGGAACGCCCGGGTCACCAGCCTGGCCTTGGCGATCGAGATCGCGAACCGGCCCTGACGAACACGTTCAAGTCCTTCGAACAGCGTCGCCATGCGAGGGCTCATCGCGGGCCAGCTGGCGGACGGTGGCGAAATCACGGCTTGGGCTTGCGACATTCGTACATTCTCTCGGCTTGAAGCTGCGGGTGATGCCTCGGGTCTATGGAAGCCCGGAATATCGGTGAAATGAATGTTTCCCATGTTCACTATTCACATGATGAATGGTGAGCGAGGAACGCCGGCATCGACTAGGGGATGTTCTTCTTCTCGATCGTCCAGCGCGGGTCGCCGCACAGGCCGCAGTCGCGCCCGCCAAACTGTTTTGCCGCCGCCGGGTCGTCGAGCAGCTGCCAGCGCAGCCAGGCGATCCCCGCGCTTGCGAAGATCCCGCCCTGCGGATGAGCGAAGCTCAGCGCATGCGGCGCGGGGGAAGTCGCCTTGAAAATGGGTATGTGGTTGATTTCGAAGAAGTCGCCCTCCGCGCTCAGATGCGCGATGTCGGACGCTCCGCCCGTCAGGTAGAGCGTTGGCGCGTGCAACTGCTGGAGCATCGGCCGGCTGAGCCGGATGCCGGGCAGATCGCCGCCGTAGCGCCAATACCCGCTCGACCAGACGAGGGTCGTCGTGACACGCGGGTCGAGCGAAGCCTCGAGCGCCTGCATGCCGCCACAGCTATGTCCCATCATCGCGACGCGATGCGTCGCGAGCTTGCCATGGAGGTCGCTGCGAGGATCGCTGGCCGACCTCTGAGCCCAATCGATCGCGGCGGTGAGTTGCCCGGTCTTGCTCGCCGGAGGCGTAATGCGCGCAATCCGTTCGGTGAGCGTGCGCGGCTGCGGACGTTCACCGCGGGGCGCGTTCGCCCGGGTCTCCCCCTCGGCTGCTGCTCCGATCGCGATGACGAGAAAGCCTTGCGCCGCGACTGCCTTGAGCGTGCTGATATAGGGCGCCGGATCGAGCCGACAGCCACCATTCGCCCAGACAACGAGCGGCCATGGCCGCGCCGCGTGGCCCGCGGGCTTGATAACGGTGTAGCCGGCGAGCCCCGGGCGGTCGACGCTGATCTCGACGTCCTGCGCGAGTGCCGGCGGCGCGAGCGCCAGGGCCGTGGCGGCCAGCGCCATGCAGAATGGTTTCACACTCTCTCTCCTTGCGTCTGCCGGTTCACCCGGTGAGCTTCGCGATCCCGCGGGCGAAGGCCGCACGCGCCTCAGCGCCCGGTATCGTCTGGATCATCAGCACGGCGACGAGGCCGGCCTTCGCATCGATCCAGGCGGTGCTGCCAAGCGCGCCGCTGTGACCGAACGAGCCGGCCCGACCCATCGCACCTTCCGTGCTGCCGCCATCAACTGCGGCGATGCGCCATCCCAGGCCCTGCCGGGTACGAACCACAGCGTCGCGATCCGTGATGGGAAGGCGCGGGCGGAGCATCTCGTGCCAGTTCTGGCGGGGAAGAAGGTGCGCCTTGCCGTCGAGCAGATCGTCGAGGAAGCCCTGGAACAGCGTCGCCAGTTCAGCGGCCGTCGCGTAGAGCCCGGCTTCGGGAAGAACGTAGCGCGCGCCGCGGCGAAAGCGAAAATCGCCATCGCCCGGCCCCTTGTCGGTCAGCGGATGCAGGCCGGACGCGAAGCGATATGCGCCGGGGACGCGGCGCTCGTCACCCGGAGCGATGCGAAACCCCATGCGCTCGAGCCCGAGCGGCGACAGGATATTGTCCCGCACGAACCGCTCATAGGGCATGCCCGACACGACCTCGACGATCCGCGCCGCCACGGCGATGCCGACATTGCTGTAGTCGTAGCGGGCGCCGGGCTCATATTCCAAAGGCTGCTGCGACATGATCCCCGCCAGCTCGGCCAGCGAGTATCGCAACTTGAC
>DATIGZ010000171.1:0-3865 GCA_035481255.1 Sphingomonas sp.
TCGCTTCCCGCCAGCCGAGCGCGGTCGGCGGCGGTCACGCGCACCGCGGGCGCGTCGAGCGCGCGGCGGCGGCCATCGAGGATCAGGAACAGGACCACGCCGAACAGTGCCAGCCCCAGCGCGATGGCGATGCCCGACGGGGCGAAGGAACGCGTCGCGACGACGGGGCGCACGTCGCCGCCATCGGCCGGCGGCATTGTCAGCCGCGGATCGCCCGATGGCGCGCTCGCCATCAGCGATCCTCGCCGGCGAGGAAACGCGTCGCGGTCGCGCTGCGCTTATCGCGGCGGAAGACGAACTTGCGCGCGATGCTGTCCACCACGATCTGGCCGTCGCGAACATTGCCGGTCACCAGCGTCTCGCGTCCGTCGTCGGCGATCGCATAGATGGCGGGAAGCGAGACGCTCGCCGGCCATTCGATCTGAGTCCGCACGCCGTCATCGGCCATCGCGCTTGGGCGCAACAATTTGTCGCCGGTCAGCTTGTATCGGCCGTGCGCCGCGGCAGCGGGATCGGCGCCGGTGGCCGCCGTTGCGCTGGCCGCGGCGGGATAGGTGAAGCGTACCGCGAAGGGCAGGCTCTCCATCGGTCCGAACGCGGGAACCAGCTCGAACGCGTACATGCGCACATCGGTCAGCACGACCATGTTGGTGGTGACGCCTGCGCTCACCGGCTTCACGAACAGATAGTCGCCGCGCTTGTTGGCGGTGACCTGCCACGCCGCGCTGTCGCCCAGCGCGATGCTTTCGACCCGCTCGTCCGAATTGAGCGCGACCGTCACCTGATAGCCGGGTGCCGTTTGAAGCTGGACGACCTGGTCGGGGACATATTCGACCGTCTGCACGCGCGGATCGCCGGGGCCGGGCTGCGGCCGCACCTGCGCGGCGAGCGGCGCGGCGGCGGCGAGGCACAGGAGGAGCGTGAAGACCCTCACCGCACGACCCGCTGCGCCGGGATGGCGGTCTGGGCAGGCGCAGGCGTCGGCGTCGCGCCGGGCTGAAGCGGCGAGGGCGTGTCGGCGCTCGCGGCGGGTGCGGCGGCCGGCTCGGGCGGCGGCAGTGCCTCGGCGTTGCGGGTATAGCTCGCCACCTGGAACCCGAGCGGGTTCACGAACCGGTCCTCGAGCTTCATCGGCTCGCCCGAATAGCGATAGCGGATCACCGCGACCCATGCCTGCGCGGGCGCCGCCTGTCCGCCCGCGTCGCGCCGCTGGGTGTTGAACCGCACCAGCGCCGAATCCTTGTCGAGCGGCGACACGCTCTTGACTCGCGTCTCGATCACGCTGCTGCGCGGCAGGCTGGCGAGCGGACTTTCGGGGTTCGACGCCTGCACCGACGCGACATAGCGCGACCGCGCCGTTCCCTCCGACCACAGCACCGCCTTGCGGTAATTGCTCTGCAGCGCGTTGATGTCGAAGCTTTCGCGCGCGATCACATACTGGACGAGGAAGGATTGGGTGAGCGCCGTGTCGGGCGCGATCTTCGCCGCGTTGAGCGGCTGGAGCTGCTGGACGAAACCGGTCTGGCGATCGACGAGCAGGGTATAGGGTTCGACCGTCTTGAGCGGGGTGAGCGCGAGCAGCGCCAGCGCCAGTGCCAGTGCGGTCACGCTCGCCACAGCGGCGACGATCCACGCGGTACGCCGCGACTTGGCGAGCCCCGCCTCGCGGTCCTGCGCCCAGCTTCCCGCTTCGTGATAATAGGCGTCGAGCGCCTCGCGCGCTTTCTGTTTCATCTCGTGTCCCGCCGCCCCGCACTAGCCGATACGCGATTGCGCGTGCGGCGGCCATGGCTTTGTCCGAGCGGCGGCGGCGCGTGGACGGGCAGACCCCGTGCCGTGCTCTGCGCGGAAATGGTTCGATCGGGCGCGAGGACGACGCGCCCGCCGCCCGCCAGCGCGGCTCCAACCGCCGTCTCGCGCCGCTGCGTCGCGACGATCGCGTCGGCGACGGCGGCGGCGCGCGAACGTTCGGCGGCGGCTTCGCCCGATGCGCCCGGCGCACCGTCGCGACCGCGCACGATGCGCTCGAATTCGCTGCTCACCCGCTGAGGCATCGCGCGCCATGCCTCGGGGAAGCGGAATCCGCCCGTCACGCGCACCGCCATGGCGATCGCGCCGAGGCTGGCGAGACCGAAGATCGTAGTCGCCGCCATCAGCTCGACCGGCGCGCCGGCGATGGTCTGCTCGCCCGCCCGCCGCGCGAGCAATCCGGCGACCCATGGCTCGAGCAGCGCCAGCTCGACGCCGAGGATGATGCCGACCCCGACCATGCCGATCATCGTCGCCGCGAGACCGCGCAGCCATCCCGCGAACCAGCCGCGTGTCGCATCGAACAGCAGAAAGACGACGAAGATCGGTCCGAGCGCGAGCAGGATCGCGGCGATGAGGCGCAGCACCACCAGCCCGCCGACCGTGCCGACCAGGAAGGTCACGCGCGAGGCGCCGAGCGCCACCGGCTCGATCGCGCCGACCGGGTCTTGCTGGTTCTCGACCACCATCTCGTTGCGGCCGCTGATGTTGCGCACGCGCATGACCTGCCGGTCGCCCTCCCGCTTGCCGACCCCCATCTCGCCAAGCTGGGCGAGGCCGCGGTCGACATATTGCAGCCGGGTGGCGAGATCGCCGCGGCTGCCCGGCAGCCCTGCCGCCCCGCCGACTTCAGCGACCAGTTCGGCCGGCCCGGTCAGCACCACGTCGTGCGCCAGCGTGCGATAGGTTGCCCAGCTCGTCGCCAGCGCCAGCACGATACCGACCTTGGCCAGCGCCACCACGCCGTCGCGCACGCCAGGTGATTCGCCCAACATCAGGCGATAGCCCCAGATCGCGACGAACAGCGTGAGCAGCCCGGTGAGCAGCAGCGACGCGCTTGAGCCCGGCGTCGCCAGCGCCTGATAGCCGAGCGAGGCGATCGCGCGCGCCTGGCAGTCGGCGGCGTTGAGCGCATTGGCGACGAACGCGTCGCCATAGGCGATGCCGGTGCAGACGCTCATGCGACCTCCAGCAAACGCGGAATCCACTCCGCCGGATCGTCGCCATGCTGCGCGCGGATCTCGTCGAGCAGCCGCACGGTGCGCTCGCGTCCCGACAGGATCGTCAGCAGCTCGGTCTCGCCGGTCAGGTTGAGCCGCGCGACCACGCTTTCCGCGCCATGCTTGATCAGAAAGCAATGCGCATTGTCGGGCAGCGAGCGGACCAGCTCATATTCGTGCCGGGTCAGGCCAAAGCCGTCGATATAATCGTCCGCGCGCGCCTTGGGGTTGGCCATGAAAATCTGGGTGGCGGCCTGTTCGATGATCGCGCTGGCGATGCGGCTTTCCAGCGCGTCCTGCGCGCTCTGCGTCGCGAAGCCGACGATGCCGTTGCGCTTGCGGATCGTCTTCTCCCAATCCTTGATCCGCCGCACGAACGCATCGTCGTCGAGCGCCTTCCAACCCTCGTCCACCACGATGATCGCGGCCGATCCGTCGAGCCGCTCCTCGACGCGCTGGAACAGATACATCATCGCCGGGGTACGCACCGCGGGATCGTCGAGGATCTGGGTCATGTCGAACCCGACCGCGTCACGGGTCAGGTCGGTGGTGTCGGTCTCGTTGTCGAACAACCAGGCGCGCTCGCCATCGCCCCACCACGGGCGCAGCCGCGCGTACAGGTCCGCGCCGTGCGGACGGTCGCCGCCGCGCAGCAATTCGACCAGATGGCGCAGGCGGCGATGTTCACGGGGCGCATTGAAACTGGCGTCGACCGCGTCCCTGATCCGCGCGCCTTCGTCGATATCGACGCCGTCGGCCAGCACGCCGAGCCATTCGATCAGGAACTGGCGATGCTCGGGCGTGTCGTCGAGCTGAAGCGGGTTGAGGCCCGCGGG
>DATIGZ010000172.1:0-5489 GCA_035481255.1 Sphingomonas sp.
CCCCCGTCCGATCCGCAGTCCGACCCGCTTCCGTCGAGTCCCGTACCGGCATAGCCGCCGTCGCGGCTCGTCTGGCCGGCTTTGGCCTTCGCGGCATTCACCGCGATGAAGACGGTGATCAGGCTGATCGCCACCGCCAGCAGCGCGAAGATCAGGGCTTTGTTCATTGCGCCGGCGGCTCCCATAGTTCGATCGCATTGCCCTCGGGATCGTGGATTCGCGCGAACTTGCCCGTCTCCGGCGTGTCCCATTCGTCCTTGGTGATGATCGCGATACCCGCGGCGTTGAGCTGCTCCAGCATCCCCTCAAGGTCGCTGACGCGCAGATTGATCAGGAAGCTCTTGTCCGCGGCGAAATAGTCGGTGTCCGCCTTGAATGGCGCGAACACCATTGGCCCGCCCTGTGTCTGCCAGAACCAGTCGTCGGGATCGCCCCCGCCATCGGCGCTGCATCCCACGCCGATGTTCAGATGCTCGCGATACCATGCGGTCAGCGCCTCGGGATCTTTCGCGCGAAAGAAGAACCCGCCCATGCCGAGTACGCCCATCGATCCATCTCCTTGCCGGTCGCGCGATCCTAGGGCGCAAAACCCGGCTCGGCTAGGCAGGTGGCGAACCTCCCCCATTCCGTCATCCCGGCCCTGTGCCGGATGACGAGCGAGGTGACGGGAACGGCGCTCTATGCCCTCAAGCCGCGGTGGCGAACTCGCCCAGTCCGGTTGCTGCATCCAGCATCCGCCGCTCGAGCGACTTGAGGCGAAGTACCGCGGTGATCTTGTCGCCGGTCAGGTCGGTCACATAGAAAGTGTCGACCGCGCGCTCGCCATAGGTGGCGACGTGTGCGCTGTGGATCGTCACCTTCGACTGGAACAGCGCATAGGCGAGGTGGTGGAGCAGCGCCGGCCGGTCGCGCGCGTTGACCTCGATCACCGTGAATCGGTTCGACGCCTTGTTGTCGATCAGCACCGCCGGCTCGATCGGGAAGGCGTCGGCGCGCGGGCGGGGCAGGGGCTTGGCCGCGAGCCGCTCGGTCAGCTTGGCGCGGTTGGCCAGCGCCTCGGCGATGCCGGTCTCGATCCGGGCAAGCTGGCCGGGGTCGTCGAACGGACGGCCCAACGGGTCCTGCACCAGGAAATTGTCGATCGCCATGCCGTCGCGCGTGGTGTGGATGCGCGCGTCGATGATGTTGCCGCCCGCGGCGTGGATCGCGCCCGCGATGCGGTAGAACAGGCCGGCATGGTCGGCGGCATAGACCGTCACCAGCGTCGCACCACGATCGGGATAGACCGTCGCCTCGACCGACAGCTGCGCGTCGCCCACGCGCTCGATGAAGCGTACGTTGCGCTCGATCACGTCCTCGGGCTCGGCGACCCAATAAGGATCGGGCAGCCGCCTGATCAGCGCGCTCATGTCACGCCCGATCGCGTCGGAGAGCGCCGCCTGCTTCGCGCTGATCCGTTCAGTGCGTCCGCGTTGTTTGTGGCCGAGCCGCAGCACTTCCTCGGCGCTGTCGTAGAGGTTGGTGAGCAGCTGGCGCTTCCACCCGTTCCACACGCCCGGTCCCACGGCGCGGATGTCGACGATGGTCAGTACCAGCAGCATCATCAACCGCTGCGGCGACTGCACCACCTCGGCGAAGTCGAGGATCGTCTTGAAGTCGGAAAGGTCGCGCTTGAACGCGGTCGCCGACATCAGCAGGTGCCAGCGCACCAGCCACGCCACTGTCTCGGTCTCGGCGGGGGTCAGGCCAAGCCGCGGGCACAGCCGGATCGCCACCTCGGCGCCCAGCTCGCTATGGTCGCCGCCGCGCCCCTTGGCGATGTCATGCAGCAGCACCGCGACATAGAGCGCGCGGCGCGACGCGATCTGGTCGAGGATTCCGCTCGCCAGCGGATGGTCCTCGCGCCGCTCGCCCTTCTCGATGCTCGCCAGCAGGCCGATCGCGCGGATCGAATGCTCGTCCACGGTGTAATGGTGGTACATGTCGAACTGCATCTGCGCGACGACGCGGCCGAAGTCCGGAACGAAGCGGCCGAACACCCCCGCCTCGTTCATCCAGCGCAATACGGTCTCGGGATCGCGCGGGGATGTCAGCACGTCCATGAACAGCGCGTTGGCGCGCGGGTCGGTGCGCCTGTCGTCGATCAGCTTGGCGTCGCGCGCGGCGGCGCGCATCGTCAGCGGATGCACCTCCAGCGCGTGCAGATCGGCGAGCTGGAACACCTCGAGCAGCCGCACCGGATCCTCGGCGAAGAACGTATCGCGCGGCAGCGCCAGCCGCCCGCGGTCGAGCACGAAGCCCTTGAGCTTGGCCGGCGAACGGCGGATGCGCGGCAGCCCGAAGCGGCTCCCGCGCGCCGCGAACTTCTCGTCCAGATGGGCAAGGAAGACGCCGGTCAAATCGCCGACCATCTTCGCCTGCAGGAAGTAGAAGTGCATGAAGCGCTCGACCTTCGACTTGCCCGGCCGGTCGGCGTAGCGCATCCGCTCGGCGATCTCGCGCTGGAAGTCGAAGGTCAGCCGGTCCTCGCCGCGCCCCGCGATATTGTGCAGGTGGCAGCGCACCGCCCACAGGAAATTCTCGGCACGGCGAAACTGGCGATATTCGAGCTTGGTCAGCAGGCCCGCGCCGACCAGCTCGGCCGGTTCGGTCACGCCATAGGTGTATTTGCCGATCCAGAAGAGCGTGTGAAGGTCGCGCAGCCCGCCCTTGCCCTCCTTGACGTTGGGCTCGACGACATAGCGGCTGTCGCCCATCTTGCGGTGCCGCTCGTTCCGCTCGTCCAGCTTCTGCGCGATGAACGCGCGCGCGCTGTCCTTCTGCACCTCGTTGCGGAAGCGCGCCGACGCCTCGTCATAGACGCCGGTGTCGCCCCACACATAGCGCCCCTCGAGCAGCGCGGTGCGGATCGTCACGTCGCTTTTGGCTTCGCGCACCATCTCGTCGAGCGAGCGCGAGCTGTGCCCGACCTTCAGCCCCATGTCCCACAGCGAGTAGAGGATCGATTCGATCACCTGCTCGCTCCAGCTGGTCTGCTTCCACGGGGTGATGAAGGCGATGTCGACGTCGCTGAACGGCGCCATCTCGCCGCGGCCATATCCGCCGACCGCGATCAGCGCCATCCGCTCGGCGGCGGTCGGGTTGCTGTTGGGGTAGAGCCGCGCGAGGGTGAAGTCCCACAGCACGCGCAGCAGCTGATCCATCAGGAACGCGCCGCTCGCCGCGCTCTCATGGCCCCGCGCGGGATGCTCGGCCAGCCGGCTGGCGATCTCCGCCCGGCCGGCCTCGAGCGCGGCCTTCAGGCGCAGCGCCCCGGCCTGCCGCAGCCGCATCGTATCGGGCGCCTCGATCGCGGCCAATTCGTCCGCCAGCGCCCGTCGATCGACGATCGCGCGGCGGTTGGGGACGGAGTCGAAGCGCGCGGACATGGCAGGGAGATAGGGGAAGCGGCGCGCGGGCGCTAGGATGGTATCAAGCGAGAGCTGCCACACTCCGTTCGTGCTGAGCTTGTCGAAGCACCATTCTCGTCTCCCACGACGAAGAAGGATGGCCCTTCGACAGGCTCAGGTCGAACGGGCGTTGTGAGTGAGGTTAGTCCGGCTTGCGCGCCACGCCCACCAGCGCCGGGCGCAGGAGCCGGTCCTTGATCATGTATCCCGACTGGATTTCCTGAACGATGGTGCCCGGCGCGGCGTCGGCGCTCGGCACTTCCATCATCGCCTGATGGCGGTTGGGGTCGAGCGCTTCGCCCAGCGCCGATACCTTGGACACGCCGTGCCGCGCGAACACGCTGTCCAGCTCGCGGCCCGTGGCTTCGAGCCCGGTGACGAGGCCCTTGAGCTTCTCGTCCTCGCGCAGCTCGTCGGGGATCGCGGAGAGCGCGCGCGCGAGGTTGTCGGCCACCGACAGGATGTCGCGGGCGAAACCGGTCGCGGCATAGGCACGCGCGTCCTCGGCCTCCTTCTGCGCGCGGCGCAGCAGGTTCTGCGCCTCGGCGCGGGCATAGAGGGTCGCGGACTGCGCCTCGGCCAGCTGCGCTTCCAGCTCGGCCACGCGGTCGTGCTCGGCGACTTCGGGGGCGCCTTCCGCGGTCTCCTGACGCAGGTCCTCGGTCGCTTCGGTCTTGCTTTCTTCGGTCATAATTCCTGTATTTCTTCGTGTTTCAGGCCAGTAATCTGGCGAGGGTCGCGGCGGTGAAATCCACCATGGGCACGACGCGGGCATAGTTCAACCGTGTCGGTCCGATGACACCGACCACGCCGACCACCCGTCCGTCGAGCGCGCGCACCGGTTTCGCGATCACCGACGATCCCGACAGCGCGAATAATTTGTTCTCCGATCCGATGAAGATGCGCGTCGCCTCGCCCTCGCGCGCGCTGTCGAGCAGGCGCGCGATCTCCTCCTTGCCCTCCAGCTCGTCGAGCAGCTGGCTGACCCGGTCGAGGTCGTCGGCGGCGGCGGTGTCGATCAACCGGGCCTGCCCGCGCACGATCAGTACCGGGCGGTCGCCGCCATCCTGCGACCACACGGCAAGCCCGCGCTCGACCAGCGCTCGCGCCGCATCGTCCAGCGCCGCGCGCTCGACGCGCAGCTCGCGCTCGATCTTCGCCCGCGCTTCGGACAGCGTCAGGCCGCCCAGCGTCGCGGTCAGGTAATTGGCCGCCTGCTCCAGCGCGCTTGCCGGCATGCCCGGCGGCAGCTCGACCACGCGGTTCTCGACCGATCCGTCCTCGCCCACCAGCACCGCGAGCGCGCGGTCCGCGCCCAGCGGAACGAAGCCGAACTGGCGCAGCACGCGCTCGGCCTTGGGCACCAGCACCATGCCGGCGCACGCCGACAGGCCCGACAGCGCGGCGGTGGTGTTGGCCAGCGCCTCCTCGACCGGTCCGCCCGGGGCGGCGCGCAGCTCGATCGCGGCGCGCTCCTCGGCCGAGGGTTCGGACGCGCGCATCATCCCGTCGACGAACAGGCGCAGCCCCAGCTCGGTCGGCATCCGCCCGGCACTGGTATGCGGCGCGGCGAGCAGCCCGAACTCTTCCAGATCCTGCATCACGTTGCGGATCGACGCGGGCGACAGGTTCAGTCCCGCCACGCGTGAGATGGTTCGCGACCCCACCGGCTGCCCGGCATCGAGATACGACTCGACCACCACGCGAAAGATATCGCGTGCGCGGTCGGTCAGCTCGGTGATCGGCGGCGTGGTCACAATCCAGTCATGTAGCGCCCCCGCGCCGCGGCTCAAGGGGACGGCTGGTCAGGGCCGCGGACCGATCAGGGTTCCAAGCGCTGGGATCAGGTCGGGCGCGTTGCCGATCGCCTCGGCCATCGCGTGGTTGGCGTCGCGGTCGCATCCGAAATCGAAATAGAGCGTGGTCGTGCTGCGCCGCGCGCGCCAGCGCACCTCGGCGCTCGGCATGTCGGTCGCGGCGCGCTCGCAGCCAGGTTCGCCATGCGAATAGCGCCGCGTCCGTCCGGTCGCGGGGCGATAG
>DATIGZ010000173.1:0-1667 GCA_035481255.1 Sphingomonas sp.
GCCCTCATCAAGACCTTCGGCTATGGCGCGGGGGCAGCGTTCCGGCCGATCGAGACGCGCCTGCTGCTGCGCCGCGCCTCGGGCTGGGTCGCGATCCCCTATGTGTGGAATGCCGAGGGCACCGACGCGCTGCTCAAACGCGCGGGCACTCGGCTCGCGGTCGCCTTCACCGATCCCTCGGGCAAGCCGCGCCAGATCAGCTATGCCGTCCCCAATCAGAACCAGTGCAAGGATTGCCACGCGTTGTCGGGCCAGATCGCACCGATCGGCCCCAAGGCGCGCTACCTCAACCATGGGGGGCAGCTCCAGAAGCTCGTTGCCGCCGGTCTGCTCGATCGTGCGCCGGCCGATGCGCCGCGCGTCGCACGCTGGGACGATGTCCGGGCGCCGCTCGATGCGCGCGCCCGCGCCTATCTCGAGATCAACTGCGCGCATTGCCACAATCCGGCGGGGGCGGCGTCCAATTCGGGCCTGTTCCTCGAACTCGACCGCAAGGAAGCGGTGACGATCGGCATCGGCAAGCGCCCGGTCGCGGCCGGGCGCGGCAGCGGCGGGCGCGAGTTCGCGATCCAGCCTGGAAATGCCGGGGCTTCGATCCTGATCTACCGCCTGCGCAGCACCGATCCCGGCATCGCCATGCCCGAACTCGGCCGCGCCACCGCGCATGACGAGGGGATCGCATTGCTCTCGCAATGGATCGATTCGATGCCGCCCGCGCCTGCGACGGACTGAACGTCACCGACTCGGGTGGCCGATGCTTTGACTCGGCAACCGATCCCGCGCAGGCTGCGTTTCAACGGATTATGTGCCCGGCGTTCCCTGACACGGCCATTGCGGCAACCCATGTGCCCCCGGCGGCACGACCGCGACCTGCCGCCCGCAAATCGCGCCGATGCGGCTGACGCCGGACTCCGCTGAGTTCCCGCAACGGGGCGATGCGGCGGAGATTCCAGCCGCGCAGGTCCGCCAGGTCACGCGCCTGCTCGCCGAGCTGCAGACCAGCCTGATCGCCACCGGCGTGCGCGCGTTCGGCGGGCGGATCGACCGGTTCATCATCTATACCCTCGCGGCGCGCGTGACCGGCCTGTCGGACGCGGAGGCCGCGGCGATGGTGCCGACCTCGGCGCATGCGCTCGCCGCCTCGCTCGGCCGCCCCTATGAGACGATCCGGCGGCATGTGAACGCGCTGATCGCCGATGGTCTGTGCGCGCGTCACGGCAACCGTATCCATGTGACTCCCGAAGGGCTGCGCCGCCCGCGCATCGCGCAACTGGTGCGCTGGGCGCATGACTGTTTCGTGCGCTTCGTCGAGGATCTCGCCGCGACCGGCGAAGCGCTTCCGCCGCGGCGGAACGCCGCGCGCTACGAGATGATCACCGGGGTTCAGGCCGCGATCGACATCATGCTGGCAGTACTCCAGACCAACCGCGAGAAGCATGCCGGCTGGCTCGACCTGATCCTGTTCTCGACCGTGGTCGCCGCCAATTGCCGCGGCCGGCCGCTCGACGGCACGCACAGCGCCGCCGACCAGCCCGTGCCGGCGCTCGCGGTGGCACGCACGATCGGGGTGACGCCGGTGACCGCCAGCCGGCACCTTTCGGCGATGATCGAATCCGGGCAGCTGGTGCGCGGACGCGGCGGGTTCCGGGTCAACGGCCTGTGGCTGG
>DATIGZ010000174.1:0-1718 GCA_035481255.1 Sphingomonas sp.
CCGCAGATCGTCGGGGGTCGGCTGGGTCAGCGCGGTGAGTATGCCCAGCCCGCCCGCGTTGGAGACCGCCGCAGCCAGCTCCGCGCGGCCCACCCACATCATCCCGCCCTGCACGATCGGATGCTCGATCCCCGCCAGTTCGGTGAAACGCGTCTTGATCGCCATTACAACCGCTCCACAATCGTCACATTGGCGATGCCGCCACCTTCACACATCGTCTGCAACCCATAGCGCCCGCCCCGCGCCTTCAGCGCGTGGATCAGCGTCGCCATCAGCTTCGTCCCCGTCCCGCCCAGCGGATGGCCGAGCGCGATCGCCCCGCCATTGACGTTGAGCTTGGCCGGATCGGCGCCCAGCGCCTTGAGCCACGCCATCGGCACCGATGCGAACGCCTCATTCACCTCGAACAGGTCGATCTCGTCGAGCTTCAGCCCCGATCGTTCCAGCGCCCGCCGCGTCGCGCGGATCGGCTCCTCGAGCATGATGACCGGATCGCCCGCCGTGACCGTCAGGTTGACGATCCGCGCGACCGGCTTGAGTCCGAAGCGTTTGACCGCCTCCGCGCTCGCGACCAGCGCTCCCGATGCGCCGTCGGTCATCTGGCTCGCATTGGCCGCGGTGACGCTGCCGCCCTCGGTGAGCGTCTTGACCGAGGCCATGCCCTCCATCGACGCGTCGAAGCGCACGCCTTCGTCCTGATCGAATGCGCCGTTCGCCGTCTGAACCGGTACGATCTCGGCCCTGAACGCACCGTTTTCGATCGCCGCCGCCGCCTTGCGGTGGCTGTCGAGCGCGAACCGGTCCATCGCCTCGCGGCTGAAACCGTATTTGTCCGCGATCATCTGCGCGCCGACGAACTGGCTGAACTCGTTCACGCCATAGCGGTCGCGGATGCTCCGCGGCCATGGCCCCTCGCCGATCCCCGCTTGCTGGTGCAACGTGAAGTTGGAGCCCATCGGCACTCGCGTCATGCTTTCCGCGCCTGCCGCGATCACCAGATCCTGCGTCCCCGACATCACCGCCTGCGCCGCGAAGTGAAGCGCCTGCTGCGACGATCCGCACTGCCGGTCGATCGTCACCGCCGGCACGCTGTCGGGCAGCTTCGAGGCGAGGACGAGGTTGCGGCCAAAGGCAAACGCTTGCTCGCCCGCCTGACTGACGCAGCCGACGATCACATCGTCGATCGCGGCAGGATCAACACCCGTGCGATCGACCAGTGCGTTTAGGATGGTCGCGCCAAGATCGGCGGGATGCACGCCGACCAGCGCGCCCTTGCGCGCACGGCCACCGGCGGTGCGGAGGGATTCGACGATATAGGCTTCAGCCATGGTCAACGGACTCCGGTGAAATCGGGCGCGCGCTTCGCGGCGAAGGCGGCGACGCCCTCCTTGCCTTCGGGCGTGCGCGAAAGTGCGGCGATGCTGCGCGCCTCGGCATCGAGTTGCGCGTCGAAGCTCGCGGTCGCGCCGTCGAGCAGCAGGCGGCGGGTCGCCCCGAGCGCAGGGGTCGCCGACGCCGCGAGTTCATGCGCGATCCCCGTCGCCTCGGCGAGCAGATCGCCGTCGACGACGCGCGTCACCAGCCCCAGCGCCGCCGCCTCTTCGGCGCCGACGCGGCGGTTGCGCAGGCACAGCTCCTGCGCCTGCCGCATCCCGATCAGCCGGGGCAGCAGCCAGGTCGCGCCGGCATCGGGCGAAAGGCCGAGCCCGGTATAGGCC
>DATIGZ010000175.1:0-5511 GCA_035481255.1 Sphingomonas sp.
CGCGACCAGCCGGTCGAGATAGGCGTGCGCTCGCGCCAGCCCGGCCGGAATCGGATGAACGATCGAGGCAAAGAACAGCGCCGGAGCGGCGGCGCAATCGGCGAGCGTGAACGCCTGTCCCGCCGCCCATGGCTGCGCGGCCAGTTGGCCGTCGATCATCGCATAGGCGGTGTCGAGCGCGGCGCGCGCATCGGCGACGCCCATGGCGTCACGGTTCGCTTCGGGCCGGATGCGGTCGAGCACGATCTTTTGCATCGGCACCGCGACATGGTTGTCGAAGAACCGGTCCCACAGCCGCGCTTCGAGCCGGACAACGGCGTCGTCCGGGAGCATCGGCACCGGACCGGGCGCAAGACCCTGAACATATTCAATGATCACGCTCGTCTCCGGCACGATGCGTTTCGCGGCGTCATCAAAGAGCACCGGGATCTTACCCACCGGCCAGCGCGCGAGATGCGCCGCGGCGGCGCCGGGATCGCCGAGATCGACGGTCACCGGCGTAAACGCGGTGCCGTTCTCGTAGAGCGCGATCAGTACTTTGTGACAAAAGGATGCGAGCGGATGGAGATAGAGCGTCAGCGCCATGGGGGCCCCTGAGACAGTTTCCGATTCGGGAAACTATTAGCGGCGGACCAGCACCGTACGCAATCAAAACTTTCCGATCGAGGAAACTATTCGGCAGCGATCAAGCCAGTTCCCCGTCCGTGCAATCCGCGCTAACGCGGGCCGTCGCGCGCCCGTAGCTCAGTTGGATAGAGCACGAGCCTTCTAAGCTTGGGGCCGCAGGTTCGAATCCTGCCGGGCGCGCCATCTATCGCCGATTCTGCTGCTGCCAGCGCAGCTTCGCGGCGATCAGTGTCATCACCAGCCCGCCGATCGCGATGATCGTACCGGCGACGGCCAGGAACAGCGGAATGTTCGCGAGTTCCTGATTGCGCTCGCGCAGCGCGAAGCCGATCGCGGCGAGACAGGCACAGACCCCGGCGATCCACAGTCCCGCGCGCATCCGCCCGGTCCAGAAATGCGGCTTCACGATCACCCGCCGCTCGATGATGTCGCGGAAGCGGCGCGCGACATGGTCGCCCTGCTGCGCCGCCGCCGACGCCACCGGCACGCGCAACGTGCCATGGGTGTTGTAGACGCGGGCGACGCTCAAATTGGTGGCGGCGGTCACCACTGTGCCGAATTCGATCATCGGCGGATCCGACGCGATCCAGCGGACGCCGCTGAACCGGCTGAGCCCGGTGGTCGCGAGGCTGAAAAAGGCGCCGCCGATCAACACGCCGTCGTCGGAGAAGATCACCTCAACCCCCTCCGGCGGCGTGCGCCCGGGCACCTTATAGTCATTGCCTTCTTCACGCTCGGCGAAGCGGCGGTCGATCTCGCGGAAGCGGTCGAATTCATGCGGCGGCAGCGTCCAGCGCGCGATCGCGGTACGCCCGCCGAGCATGTCGCGGAAGATACGAACCGCGCGCCAGAAGTTGACGAAGAAGGCGATGCCGAGGATCCCCCCGAACAGGCCCAGCGCAATCGCCGCGGCGGTGCGCCCGGTCTCATGGCCCAGCGCGTGCATCTCGAGCGCGCCCCAGGCAACCGCGGCGATGCCTGCCGCACCGACGATGCCGCAGATCGCCATGTTACGCTCAGGATTGCGCAGGCCCCGGTTCCGCATCCGCCGCCCCCTTGATGCCGGTGGCCAAGGCATCGCGCGGACCCGCCCTTCGGTCAAGCGCACGCCCCGCCAAAGGCCTCTTTCGCATCGCCGCACACTTCGCGCCGTTCAACGCAATGTTTATTGCCTATCTAATCGATAGGAATAAAATGGCGAACATGGAGTCGTCATTCGGAGAAACCGGCATGTCCATTTTCTCAGCCCATGACGTGAATTCGCCGATCGTCCTGACCGTTCCGGGTCTGGGCGGATCGGGGCCCTCGCACTGGCAGAGCCTGTGGGAGGAATCGCGTCCCGATACCCGCCGGGTGGAACTCGGCATGTGGAGCACCCCGCATCGCAACAGCTGGGTGACCAAGCTTGATCAGGCGATTCGCGAGGCACAGGCGCCGGTGGTGCTCGTCGCGCACAGTCTCGGCTGCCTTGCGGTCGCATGGTGGGCGGAGCTGGCGGGGCAACCCTATGGCTGGCCGGTCGCGGGAGCGCTGCTGGTCGCGCCGGCGGACGTCGATGGCGGGGAGCACCCGGCGTTGCGCGCCTTCGCCCCCTCCCCGGCCAAGCCCTTGCCCTTCCCCTCGATCCTCGTCGCAAGCACCGATGATCCGTGGGTGAGCATCGAGCATGCCCGCAACCTCGCCGCCAATTGGGGCAGCGTGTTCGTGGACGCCGGCGCGCAGGGACATATCAACGCCGACAGCGATCTGGGCTGGTGGCACGAGGGCCAGCTGCTCCTCGACCGCGTGCTCGATTCGGCAAGCGACCGGCGCGGACGTCCACGGCGAGTGGAACAGCACACCGTACTGGCGGTCAACGCGACCGATGCGGCGCAGCGCCACTATCTGGGCTAGTCTCTCCCGAGGCGCGGTCCGGGTGTCCCCAAGCGCGCCCGGACCGCGCTAGCGCTTCGCCGCCGCCGCGCGCAGGCCCTCAAGCTCCGCGACCCATTGCGCCGCCGTAGTCGGGCCGGCCATGTCGAGATGGGTGTGATCGGCGATCATCTCTCGCACCGACACGAAATAGAGCGCGCCGGTGGGCAGACCGAGTTCCCGAATCTTCGCCGCCATCGCCGCCTCCTGCGCAGGGGTCGGCTTGGGCCGGGCGGGTTTGTAGAGCAGCACGTCCCATCCTTCGCCATTAGCGTGCAGGAACAATTGCGTCGGCGGCTGGTCGCCCGCGATGTTGACCCGATCCCACACCGCCATATCGCGAATGAACGCCTCCTGCTTGCCCGGCGCGAGACGGAACAGCTCGAAGGCCGGGGTGGTCATCTCGACGGCTGGCGTGGGTTCGGCGGGCTTGTCCTGCGCCAGCGCCGGCATGGCCAGCGCGAGCAGGGCGAGGATTGGTCCGGCGCGCATCGTTCTCCCTCCTGTCTCAGCAACAGGAGGCAATCGTTCAGCGCATCGCCCGCGACGACAATGCCGCAATCAGGTCACGGCTGTTTGAAACGGGTAAGCCGACGCTTCAGGCCCGCGCGCCGCCCTCGGCCGCCGCTTCGTTCCAGCGCAGCGCCTTGAGCACGGTATCGACGATGTGCGGGGCATTGAGTCCGGCCTCGTCATACTGAAGCTCGGGCTTGTCCTGATCCTGGAAAGTATCGGGAAGGCGCATGGTGCGCAGCTTGAGGCCGTTGTCGATCAGCCCCGCGTCGCTCGCCATGGTCAGGACATGCGCGCCGAGGCCGCCAACGGCGTTCTCCTCGATCGTCACCGCGACCTCATGCGTGGTGAGCAGGCGGCGGATCAGCGCTTCGTCCAGCGGTTTGGCGAAGCGCAGATCGGCGACGGTGGTCGACAGCCCCTTGGCTTCGAGCATGTCGGCGGCCTTGAGCGCCTCGGCGAGACGGGTGCCGAGCGAGAGGATCGCGACCTTCTTGCCTTCACGCACGATGCGGCCTTTGCCGATCTCGAGCAGCTCCGGCTCAGGCAGCGGAACGCCGATGCCGTTGCCGCGCGGATAGCGGACCGCGATCGGACCCGAGTCATACTCGGCGGCGGTTCGCGTCATATGGACCAGCTCCGCCTCATCAGCGGCGGCCATCACCACGAAATTGGGAAGCGTCGCGAGATAGGTGACGTCGAAGCTGCCCGCATGAGTCGCGCCGTCGGCGCCGACGAGGCCGGCACGGTCGATCGCGAAGCGCACCGGCAGGTTCTGGATCGCGACGTCGTGGACGACCTGATCATAAGCACGCTGGAGGAAGGTCGAATAGATCGCGCAGAACGGCCGCATCCCCTGCGCGGCAAGGCCCGCGGCGAAGGTGACGGCGTGCTGCTCGGCAATGCCGACATCGAAGGCCCGATCGGGATGCGCCTTGGCGAACTTGTCGACGCCGGTGCCCGAAGGCATCGCCGCGGTGATCGCGCAGATCTTCGGATCTGTCTCGGCAAGCCTGGCCAGCGTTTCGCCGAACACATTCTGGTACGACGGCGGTCCCGGGGGCGCCTTGACCTGCGCGCCGGTGATGACGTCGAACTTCTGCACGCCATGATATTTGTCGGCGCTGTTCTCGGCCGGGGCGTAGCCCTTGCCCTTCTTGGTCACGACATGGACCAGCACGGGGCCTTCTTTGGCGTCGCGGACATTTTCGAGCACCGGGATCAGGTGATCGAGATTATGGCCGTCGATCGGGCCGACATAATAGAAGCCCAGTTCCTCGAACAGCGTACCGCCGGTGACCATGCCGCGCGCGAATTCCTCGGTCTTGGACGCGGCGCTGTGGACGCGGCGCGACAGCTTGCGCACCACCTTGCTCGCAAGGCTGCGCAAGCCGAGATATTCGGACGAGGAGACGACGCGGGCGAGATAGGCCGACAGGCCCCCCACCGGCGGCGCGATCGACATGTCGTTGTCGTTGAGGATGACGATCAGGCGGTTACCGGCCTGTTCGGCGTTGTTCATCGCCTCATAGGCCATGCCCGCGCTCATCGACCCGTCACCGATCACCGCGATGCCGCGGCCGGGGGTACCGGCCAGCTTGTTGGCGACGGCGAAGCCCAGCGCGGCCGAGATCGAGGTCGACGAATGCGCCGCGCCGAACGGATCGTATTCGCTCTCGCTGCGCTTGGTGAAGCCACTGAGGCCGCCGCCCTGGCGCAGCGTGCGGATACGGTCGCGGCGCCCGGTCAGGATCTTGTGCGGATAGCATTGATGCCCGACGTCCCAGACCAGCCGGTCCTCGGGCGTGTTGAACACATAATGGATCGCGGTGGTGAGCTCGACCACACCGAGTCCCGAACCCAGATGGCCGCCGGTGGTACCGACCGCGCTGATCGTTTCCGCGCGCAGCTCATCGGCCAATTGGCGAAGCTGGGCGGGCTTGAGCTTGCGGAGATCGTGCGGCGTGTCGACCGTGTCGAGCAACGGCGTCTTGGGAAGGTCGGCCATTTAGCGCACTTACTCCAGCGTCATGATAGTGTCCAACGCCCCTGACGCGGCGAAGGTGCATGGGTCATGAGCGAAAGATGAGCAGTCGCTGAAAACGGCCGTTTCAGGCCGCTTGCCAGACCGCGTTCAGCCGCAGTCGGCGCATTTGCCGCGCACTTCGATCACCGGGCGGACCGGCGTGAAGCCCGCGCCCTTGGCGGCAGTGCGCACCGACTTGGTGATCGTATCATCGTCGATATGCGTGGTTTGACCGCACGAATCGCACACGAGAAAGATGCAGTCGTGCAGGCAATCCGGGTGCGCGTTGGCGACATAGGCGTTGGCGCTCTCGACCCGGCGGGCGAGGTTCGACGCCACGAACAGGTCGAGAATGCGATAAACGCTGTTGGCGGCGACGCGGCGCCCCTCACGCTTCGACACCGCTTCGGCGATGTCGTAGGCGGAAGCCGGCT
>DATIGZ010000176.1:0-3411 GCA_035481255.1 Sphingomonas sp.
GTCGAAGGCGCGGTCGATGACGCCTCCGCCTTCCGCATCGCCAAGGCCATCGCCGATTCTCCGCTGGTGAAAACCGCCATTGCCGGCCAGGACGCCAATTGGGGCCGCGTCGTCATGGCCGTGGGCAAGGCCGGCGAACCCGCCGACCGCGACCGGCTGGGCATCACCTTTGGCGGCGTGCAGGTGGCATCGGGTGGTCTTGCGGTCGAGGGCTATGACGAAGCCCCCGTGGCAGAGCATCTGAAGGGCCAGGACATCGAGATCGGCGTCGATCTGGGTCTGGGGGAAGGCCGCGCCACGGTGTGGACCTGCGATCTGACCCACGGCTACATCTCGATCAACGCGGACTATCGGAGCTGATCCGCTCCGCCACTTGCCTGAACGCAGGATAAGCCTGCCGTCGCTGTGGGTTCATCCCCGGTTGCGTATCCAGAGTCATCTCGCCCGTCCCGAGACGGGCATGATCATGGAGAGCAGACATGCGAATCTTGATTCTTGCAGCGACGCTGGGAGCCAGCGTGCTCGCGACGACCGCTCCGGCCGAAGCGCAATATTACGGCTCAAGGCACCGCGAGGTTCGTCAGGAACAGCGCGAATGCGCCCGCGAACTGCGTCACGCCAGAAACCGCTACGAATATCGCCGCGAGCAGCGCGAATGCCGCCGCGAGATCGCACGGGCCCGCGCCGGCTATCGCGACTATGACTACCGCCGTGACGGCCGCTGGCGGGACCGCGATCGCTACGACCGCTATGATCGCTACGACCGCCGCTACTAAGCGATTGAAATGAAAACGGGCGGGGCCGTAACGGCTCCGCCCGCCTTCGTTCGATCATCGCAGGGCGGGCGACCGCCGCGCCCGCTCACACCACGCTTTCGATCCACGCCTTGAGCTTCGACTTGGTCGAGATATCCTGGATGCCGACCTGCTGGGCGATCTTCTGACCGTCCTTGTAGACGAACAGCGTCGGGATACCGCGGATGCCGAGGCTGCCCGGCGTATCCGGATTCTCCTCGATATTGAGCTTGGTGATCGTCACCTTGTCGGCCAGTTCCTCGGCCAGCTCTTCGAGGCTCGGCCCGATGATCTTGCACGGGCCGCACCACTCGGCCCAGAAATCGACGAGTACGGGCTTGTCCGACTTCAGGACGTCGGCTTCGAAGCTTGCATCGGTAACGGCCTTGGCCATTTCAAAATCTCCTTTGTGTTGGCCGCAACCTAGGGAGGCGGACCGCGCCTCTCAAGCGCCTGAACTCAAACTTTGCTCCGTGGCGGCGAAGCCCGGCTTGTGCGCCGCGACCAGATCACCGGGCAGGGCGAACAGCACCGGCCCGGCGGTGTAGAGCAACCCCGCCTCGACTCGCCGCCCCGGAAACACCACTTCGAGCGCCGCGACATAGGCCGCCATCTGACGGACATGATAGGGCGGCACCGCATCGAGTCTCTCCGGCGCACGGCGCCCCGTCTTGAAGTCCACGACGAGCACATGATCGTCCGTCACCAGCAGGCGGTCGGCGGTACCCGACACGACATGGCCGTCCGCCACCACTGCCGCGATCGGCGCTTCCGCCAGCGCATCCGGCCCGAACAGCGCCGCAAAGCGCGGATCGGCGAGCACGCCCAGCGCCGCGACGGCCAGTTCGCCCCGCATCGCGGGATCTGCAACGCCGCCTGCCCCCGCCAGCCAGCGTTCGGCGGCTTCGGCACGCCGGTCCGGCACGACTGCGGGAAGGCGTTCGAGCAGCGCATGGATCAGCCTGCCCCGCTCGGCGGCGGCGCGCAGCGCGGGTCCCGGCGGCGGATCCGCGACCAGGTCGTCTCCAAGGGATGACGGCGCAAGCGGCCGTGGCGGACGCGCCTCGACCGGCACCGCCCGTTTCGACCAGCCCGGCAAATCGGCCACGGGGTCGGCCACCGCGACCTCGCGCGGTTTGCGCACTACCGGCGGCTGCGGGCGCGTGCCGGTGAAGCTGCGGTCGCCCTCCCCCTCCTCGATACCCAAAGCATCGAACGCCGAGCGCGATGCCGCATACCAGCTCGCCCCCGGCGCCTCGCCCTTCGCTTTCGGACCCAGCGCGCCCGCGATCACCAGTCGCTCCTCTGCGCGGGTCGCGGCGACATAGAACAATCGCCAATGCTCCTCGAGCTCACGCGCATCGACCAGCGCGACGGCGGCATCCACCGGGCCGCCACGCTCGGTCTTGCCCGGCCGAAACACTGGGAACGGCGCGCCGTCATGCCCCTCAGGCGCCCATTTGACGAAATCGCCGCGATTCCCGCCCTGCGGATCCGCGGTGGCATCAGCCAGGATCACCAAAGGCGCCTGAAGCCCCTTGGCGCCATGCGCGGTCATCACCCGAACCGCGTCCTGCGGCTGCGCGGCGTCGCGCACGATCTCAACATCGCCGCGGTCGAACCAGTCGAGGAAGCGTTGCAGGGTCGGCGTCGCCAGCCCCTCGAAGCCGAGCGCGGCGGTCAGCAATTCCTCGACCGGATCGAGCGCTTCCTTGCCCAGCCGCCGCAACAGCTTGCGCCGGCCGCCCAGCTCGCCCGACAGGATCGTCTCAAGGAACCGGTGCGGCGTCATCAGGTCGGCGCGGGCTAGCAGCCCATAGAGCGGCGCAAGCCGCTCATCGCTCTGGGTCGCCCGCAGATGCCGCCACAGGCTGCCACGCTCGCGCAACGCGGCGTGCATCAGTTCGTCCTGAGTCCAGCCGATCAGCGGCGAAACCAGCAACGCCGCGAGCGAAAGATCGTCGTCCGGCTGCAACGCGAAGCGAACCGCGGCGAGCAGATCCTGCACCGCCAGCGGAGCGTTGAGACGAAGGCGATCGACGCCGGCAACCGGCACCCCCTCGGCGTGCAAGCGCGCGACCAGCAGCGAGGCGAGCTCGCCGCGGCGCTTGACGAGGATCATCACATCCTCGGGCCGCAGCGTCCGCCCCTTGCTCTCCAGTTCGAGTGTGCCGATCCAGCCCTTGATCTGGCGCGCAATGCGGTTCGCCACCTCACGCGTCGCGTCGTCGATCCAGCCTTCCTCATCCTCCGGATCGCCCCCCGCCACCACCGGTGGCCAGAGCGTTACGGTTCCCGGCCCGGCAACACGGCTGGCATGCACCTCGGACTCGGTGCCCATTCCCGGCTCGGGCAACGCCGCAACCGCCGCATCGACGAACTCCAGAATCGGCGCTGTCGAGCGGAACGAATGAGTCAGCGACAACGTCTCCAGCGCTCCCGCCGAGCGTTCGCTGAAATGGACATGCGCCGCCGCGAAATTGACCGGATCGGTGCCCTGAAAGCCGAAGATTGCCTGCTTGTAGTCGCCCACCGTGAACAGGGTGCGCACCTCCTCGCCATGCGCGCCCTCGCCCGCGAAGAACTCGTCGGCCAGCGCGCGCACGATCCGCCACTG
>DATIGZ010000177.1:0-4041 GCA_035481255.1 Sphingomonas sp.
GGCTTAGTTGATGCACCCCCCGTCCCTGACCCCGCTGACGCTGCCGGTGCCGAGGATGATCTTGGCGCGGCGCGAGAAGGTTAGCGCCTGCCAGCGGCCCGAATTGCCGATCGCGGTGCGGCTGCGCAGATAGGTCAGATGGAGCAGTTCGAACTGCTCGTCGTCGATCCGCCCGGTGTCGATCAGGCAACTCCATTGATCGACATTCCATTGATAGTCGCGCGAAACGCCGTCCTGATCGACCGCTTCGCTCAGCCCCTTGTACCAGGCCAGCATCGCCTTGAGCCGTGCCGGGCGTTCGGCGGCGGGCAGGGCGGCGAGCTTGCGGCGCAGGCGCGCGGCGTCCTCGTCATTGGGCAGGGTCTTTTGCTGGACGCGGGTGTCGATCGCCCAGCGCACCTTGCGCGCGGTGATCGGGCCGGCGGGCCAGAGGCGGAACAGCTCGGCGCGGACTTCGAGGAGCAGCGCGGCATAGGTGTCGGTCTGCACCTGAAGCATCGCGTCATGCTCGAAGATGCGCGTCAGCTCGGCGAGCGCGGTTGCGTTGAGCTTGCCGTCCGCCCCGTGTGCTGCGAGGATCGCCGCGCGGCATTTGTCGCGGACCGGGGTGGCGAGACAGCCCTTCGAGAAGAGCAGCTTGCCATAGGTCGGGGCGAGCGATTTCAGTTCGCGCTTGAACCGCCCGCGGCTGTGGAAGCTGTCGCGCCACGCCTTGAGGACGGGTTGAAGGCTGCCCGTCCCGTAATTCCATTGCGACATGCCGACCGAGACCAGCTGGCTGTCGAAATTGCCGACCGGCATCGCCCAGCAGCCCATCGTCTCGGGGATCGACGTCTCGCGCATCCGGCGGAAGATCTCGCCGCGGTCGAGGCCGATCTGCGCGAGTTGCGCCGCGGCCTGCGGGCCGATGGTGATGTGGGACAGGTCGCCGACCTCGCGGCAGGGCGGGCGACCCTGCGCGGCGGCGGGGAGGGCGAGGAGGGCGGCGAGCATGAGGAGCCAGAGTTTCACGCACTTGCCCCTCATTCGTCATCCCCGCGAAAGCGGGGACCCATCTCGACACTCGACCCTAGCCAGCGGGTGAGATGTAGGAAAGTCCGTGAGATGGGTCCCCGCTTTCGCGGGGATGACGCTTGGTGAGGCTAAAGCACGTAGCGGCTGAGGTCGGTGTTGCGCGCGATGCTGGCGAGCTGGGCGTCGACATAGGCGGCGTCCACCACCAGCGAAGCTCCGCCGCGGTCCTCGGCGTCGAAGCTCACTTCCTCGAGCAGCTTTTCCATCACCGTCTGCAGGCGGCGGGCGCCGATATTCTCGATCTCCGAATTCACCTCGGCGGCGATACGGGCGATCGCCCGGATGCCGTCGTCGGTGAAGTCGATCGTCACCCCCTCGGTCCCGATCAGCGCCTTATACTGCTCGGGCAGCGATGCCTTGGTGTCCGAAAGGATCGCGACGAAATCATCCTCGGTCAGGCCCTTCAGTTCGACGCGGATCGGCAAACGGCCCTGCAATTCGGGCAGCAAGTCGCTCGGCTTCGCGACATGGAAGGCTCCGCTCGCGATGAACAGGATATGGTCGGTCTTCATCGGCCCGTATTTGGTCGAGACCGTGGTGCCCTCGATCAGGGGCAGCAGGTCGCGCTGAACGCCTTCGCGGCTCACCGATCCGCCGCGCACGTCGCTCACCGCGATCTTGTCGATCTCGTCGAGGAAGACGATGCCGTTGGCTTCGGCATCAGCCAGCGCGGTGCGCGCGACATCGTCCTGATCGAGGCGTTTGTCGGCTTCCTCCTCGACCAGCTTGGCCCAGGCGGCGTGGACGTTCATCTTGCGCCGCTTCAATTGCGGGCCGCCAAAGCCCTTCATCATCTCGGACAGGTTGATCATCTGCGGACCGGCACCGGGGATCTCGAACGGCATGCCGCCGGCCGCTTCGATCTCGATCTCGATCTCGCTATTGTCGAGATGACCGGCGTTGAGGCGCTCGCGGAACGCCTCGCGGGTGGCTTGCGAGCTGTCCTTACCGGTCAGCGCGTCGAGCAGGCGGGTCATCGCCGCGGCCTCGGCCTTGTCCTTCACCGCGGTGCGGCGGCGTTCCTTCTCCAGCCGGATCGCTTCCTCGACCAGATCGCGGGCGATCTGTTCGACGTCGCGGCCGACATAGCCGACCTCGGTGAACTTGGTCGCTTCGACCTTCACGAACGGCGCGTCGGCCAGCTTGGCGAGGCGGCGGCTGATCTCGGTCTTGCCGCAGCCGGTCGGCCCGATCATCAGGATGTTCTTGGGCGTCACCTCGTCGCGCAGATCGGCCTTGAGCTGCTGACGGCGCCAGCGGTTGCGCAGCGCGACGGCGACCGCGCGCTTGGCTTCCTTCTGGCCGATAATGTGCGCGTCGAGCGCGGCGACGATGGCTTTGGGGGTAAGTTGGTCGTTCATTCCGGTTTGTTCGATTCTCAGGATTTTGCGGGGGGGTAAGGGGTGCCGGGGCGCGCGGCGAGCGCCTGCGCGATCGGCTGGTCGATGCGGTCGATGAAGAAGCCAGGATAGGCGCGGCGTTGCGCGCTGACAGTCTCCATCGCCGCGATCTCGTCGTCGCTCAGCTTCACGTTCACCGCGGCGAGATTGTCGTCGAGCTGGTGCATCTTGGTCGCGCCGAGCAGGATGCTCGACACCTGATCCTTGCTCAGCAGCCAGGCGAGCGCGATCTGGGCGATGCTGACGCCATGGCCGTCCGCGATGGCGCGCATCACCTCGATCAGGTTGAAGCCCATCTCCTTGTCGAGCGGGATGTCGTCGTGGCTGGCGAGCCGGTCGTCGGTGCCGCCGGCATTCTCGCGCGTGTATTTGCCGGTCAGGAAGCCGCCGCCGAGCGGGCTCCACGGTGTGATGCCAAGGCCGTAGCGCCGCGCCATCGGCAGGAATTCCTGCTCGATATCGCGGTGCATCAGTGAGTAGAGCATCTGGGCGTGGGTGAAGGGTGCCCAGCCATTGGCGCGTTGCAGCTCCATCGCCGCCGCGACCTTCCATGCCGGCCAGTTGGATACGCCAAGATAGCGCGCCTTGCCCGCGCGGACGATCGCGTCGAGCGCCTGAAGCGTCTCCTCGAGCGGCGTGTTCCGGTCGTCGCGGTGCGCGATATAGACGTCGACATAGTCGGTGCCGAGCCGTTTGAGGCTATGATCGATCGACCAGTGGAGGTGCGCGGCCGACAGCCCCGATCGGTTGAGCGGCTGGCCGGTGCGCCAGCCCGCCTTGGTCGCGATCACCACGTCGTCGCGGCGCCCGGCGACGATCTTGCCCAGCATCTCCTCGGACTCGAAATCCGAATAGACGTCGGCAGTGTCGATGAAGTTGATCCCGGCGTCGAGCGCGCGGTCGATCAGCGCGGCGGCGTCCTTGAGGTCGGTCTTGGCGATCGCGGCGATGCCGCCGCCGCGGGTGAAGGTCATCGTGCCGAGCGAGAGGCGCGAGACGATCAGGCCGCTGTCGCCGAGGCGGGAATAGAGCATCATGGTCTCCGGGTCAGGACAGGGGTTCAGGATCGGCGGCGAGCCATGCCTCGGCTTCTTCCATCGTCAGGAAGATCTTGATCCGGGGATGGGTCTGGGTGCGCTCGGCCTGCAGCTTGTTGAGGTGGCTGCCGACGACCGACGCGGCGCGTCCGGAAGTGAGGGCGAGGCCCCCGTTCGCGATCTGCGGCAACAGATCGGCGACGTCGTTCGCCTGAACCGGGAAGTGGCGTGAATCGATCAGCACGTCATAGTCGTCGCGGATCGCCAGCACTTCCCGCGCCTTGGCCCCGGCCGCGGCGGCGAACGCGTGGACCGTCTCCACGGTCCAGAAATCGCGGATATCGATCAGGATGCGATTGCGCCGGGGATCGTAGTCGAGCCGGAACTTCATGCCACGCTGTCGAGCGTTTCGAGCGTCAACCGGTCGTTGGTGTACACGCATAAGTCGCCCGCAATCTGCATCGCCTTGCGACAGATCGTCTCGGCATCCTTTTCGTAATCCACCAGCGCACGGGCGGCAGCCAGCGCGA
>DATIGZ010000178.1:0-1980 GCA_035481255.1 Sphingomonas sp.
GCGCGCAGCAGCGCCGCATAACCCGCGGCGTCGAGGTGCCAGCCATGCCTGACCGCCTGCCGCGTCGCCGGATCGCGCGCCTCACCGGCCCGCCCCTCTTTCGCGGCGGCGGCGGCAAGGCTGAAATCCTCCAGCGCGACCCGCAGCCCGGCATGCCGCGCGCGTGTCCAGTGCTGGACGAAAGGCAGCGCGGCAAAGGCGCTTCCGGCATCGCCATAGGCATGGAGGAAGGTGTCCCCGCCGCCCGCCCAGCCGGCGAATTGCTGGCCCATGTTGAGCGTCGCCGAGGCGCTGCCGATCAGCGCCGAGTCCCCGATCCCGAGCAGCCGGTGGAACGAGACGAGATCGGGCAGCCCGACCAGCGCGGCATGCGGGGACGGCGCTTCAGCGGTGTCGATCCACGTCACCCGCGTTCCGAGCCGGCCGAAGGCACGGGCGATGGCGAGCGCGGCCATCGGCGCGGCGACCCCGCCGCCATAGACCACGACGCGCTCGACCGGCGCGTTCACAGCGCGGGCGCCGGACAATGGCGCGCGACGAAATCGGCGTGCGACGGCGCGGAGGCGGCGCCGCGAGCGATCGTCGCCGCGAGCGCGGAGAGACGCTGCTCCAGCAGTTCGGCGGACAGCGCATCGGCGAGCCGGTCGGCCGCGCGCGGCTCGATTCCCTGCCCCACGAACACCGCCTGCCAGCTCGGCGGCCCGAACAGGCCGTCGCGATAGGCCTGAACATGCCCGCGATGCCGGAAGCGCTCGATCTTGCCGGCGAGCGTGTCGGGCACGTCCATCGCCGTGACATGCTCCCACAGGGGCGCGTCGGGCTGATTGGCGAGATAATGGAGGATCAGGAAATCGCGGATGCGGTCATACTCGACATCCATCACCCGGTTGAACTCGGCGGGCAGCGCGGGGTCGATCCCCTGCTTCGCCGGCAGCAGCGTCAGCATGTGCATGATCGCCATCTGGACGAGGTAGATGCTGGTCGATTCGAGCGGCTCGAGAAAGCCGCCGGCCAGCCCCATGCCGATGCAGTTGCGGCTCCAGGCGAGCTTGCGCTTGCCCGCCTTGAAGCGCAGCACGCGCGGTTCGGCCAGCGCCTCGCCGTCGAGATTGGCAAGCAAGGTCGCCGCCGCCTCGTCGTCCGAGATATGCGCGCTCGCATAGACATAGCCGTTGCCGGTGCGGTGCTGGAGCGGGATGCGCCACTGCCACCCGGCCTTGCGCCGCGTCGAGCGGGTGTAAGGGGTGAAATCCTGCGAACGCGCGCATGGCACCGCCTGCGCGCTGTCGCACGGCAGCCAGTGCGTCCAGTCCTCGAGCTCGACGCCCAGCGTGCTGCCGAGCAGCAGCGAGCGGAAACCCGAGCAGTCGACGAAGAAGTCGCCCGCGACCCGCTCGCCCGAGGCCAGCTTCACCGCGGCGATCGCGCCGCTCTCGCCATCGCGCTCGACCTCGATGATCCGCCCCTCGACCCGCTCGATCCCGCGCGCCTCGGCCCAGCGGCGCAGATAGCGCGCGTAGAGGAACGCATCGAGGTGATAGGCGTAAGCGAAGGCGTTGCGGACATCGGCCGGATCGCCATTGGGCAGCATGAAGCGGTTCTGCCAGGCGGTGACGATCGGGAAGCAATAATCGTCGAGCCGCGCCGCCACGCCCGCCTGCCGTCCGCGAATCCAGTAGCTGAAGAAATCCGCCTCCCCGATCGGGCGGCCATAGGTGCCGAAGGGGTGGATGTAGCGATGCCCTTCGCGGCCCCAGTTCACGAACTCGATGCCGAGCTTGAAGCTCGCCTGCGTCGCCTTCATGAACTCGACCTCATCGAGCCCGAGAAAGTCGTTGAAGTCCTTCATCTGCGGCAGCGTCGCTTCGCCGACCCCGACCGTCCCGATCTCTTCGGATTCAACAAGCCGGACGCGCACGCCCGCCGGAACGAGCCTCGCCGCGCAGGCCGCGGCGCACATCCAGCCGGCAGTCCCCCCGC
>DATIGZ010000179.1:0-9292 GCA_035481255.1 Sphingomonas sp.
GCGATGGCCAGAACCAGCGCGGCCCCCGTGCCAACCCCGCCGGTGATCGCCGCCATGCCGAACCGCGCGGCGATCGTCCGCAGGGCGAGCGTCAGGCACGTCCGGAAGGCCAGCGCCAGACGCTCGGTGCCAGCTTCGGCGGGCGCGAGGACGGCGGCCGCAACGGCAACGGCCAGCGCCCGCAGGGCGACCAGCCGCGCTTCTACGGCCCCAAGAAGAAGAAGTGGGCGCCCCGCCCCGCCGGCGGCCAGCGCAGCGGCGGCGGCCGCTAAGGCGTTTCTAACAACGGGCGGCCTTGACGGGCCGCCCGTTTGCTATTGGGAATCGGGCGGTCAGCGCCGTCCGCGCGCCGCATCATCCGCCTGCGCCGCGATCAGGCGGCCGACCCGCTCGGCGCCGGCCACGGCTTCGTTGCCGCCAGTGCCGATCAGCGGCGCCGCGCGGCGATACAGTTCCAGCGCCTCGCGATAATCCCCGGCAGCCTCGGCGCACAGCCCAAGGTCAAAGGTGATCGAAGGGTGATTCGGCGCCTGTCCGTCCATCGCTTCCCACGCTGAGCACGCCCCGCGCAGGTCGCGCTGAGTCTGCCTGACGATATCCTTGAACGGCCGGTTGAACTCCTTCGCCAGCCCCTTGGTGCTTTCGCGAAACCGGATGCCGTAGGTTTCGACCACCGGTGCGATGTCGCGGCGCACGTCGCCCGCGATGCTCTGGATCATCCCGCGCACCGACTCCTCCACCGTGCGCGGCGGCTCTTCGCCGCGGCACCAGCTGATCTCGTCGCGCTTCGGCTTGTCCGCCGTATAGATGACGCGTCCGTCGCCGGTGCGCACCAGCCGCAGGTCGGCGCTCATATTCACCACACGCCGCGTGCAATCGACCTCGACCTCCGCCTCGCGCAGGCATTTGCCATTCTCCCGGCCGCCCTCTCGCTCGACGCAACGCTTCTGCTTCTGTTTGTAGCGGCTGTCCTGCACGCCGCTCGTCACCGCGCCGCTCAGCACGCCCTCCGGCCCCTGCCCGCCGCCGAAGGCCGCGATCAGGTCGAAATGTGGCCGCCCGTCGATATCGGGTTGTGAGAGCACGCGCTCGATGGCCATTTCCAGCTGCCGTCCGTCGCGCCCGCTGAACCGGTCGATGCCCAGCGAATCGAGCAGCGCGGCCTCGCGATAGGGCGCCGCGAACTTGCCGGTCATCTGCACCGCTTCCGCAAATGCGGGGCCGGCGGCGAATCCCGCCGCTATCGCGCACAATGCCGCACATCGCCCGAAGCGCTTCGTTCGCATGATTTTCCCCACCCGAAATGCCCAAACAAGCAAAAGTCCGTTACGGTTTCGCATCGAAGACCCCCTGTCGCAAGACCGCGATCTCCCATGCAGCGCGTCACGCGGGTTGAATCCCCCGCCCCCCTTTGCTACGCGCCCGCCAACCCAAGCGGGGCTGCCGGTTCATTCGGCGCGCCCCTTTTTGGCATGGGGCCATTTTCGAGATTCCTAGAGGAAGCACGCGTCCGTGGAGAATTCCGGCGGTATTCAAGCAAGTCTAAGCGGACGCTACGCGACCGCCCTGTTCGAACTGGCGCGTGAGAAGGGCGCGATCGACAAGGTCGAATCGAGCCTCGCCACGGTGAAACAGGCTCTGGCCGATTCGCCCGATTTCGCGGCGCTCACCGGCAGCCCGCTGATCGGCCGCACCGACGCGGCCAAGGCGGTCGCGGCGGCGGCGAAAGCGATGAAGCTCGATTCGCTCACCGCCGACTTCCTCGGCGTGCTGGCGCAGAATCGCCGCCTCGCCGCGCTGGCCGGCATCGTCCGCGACTTCCGCACGCTCGCCGCGCGTCATCGCGGCGAAACGAGCGCCGAAGTCGTCTCGGCGCATCCGCTATCCCCCGCGCAGGTCAAATCGCTCAAGGCGCAGCTGCGCGAGCGTGTCGGCCGCGACGTCAATGTCGACCTGTCGGTCGACCCCTCGCTGCTGGGCGGCCTGGTCGTGAAGATCGGCTCCCAGATGATCGACAGCTCGATCAAGACCCGTCTCAATTCCCTCGCGCACGCGATGAAAGGCTGAAGGCTAAGACAATGGATATCCGCGCCGCAGAAATCTCGAAGGTCATCAAGGACCAGATCGCCAATTTCGGCACCGAGGCAGAGGTCAGCGAGACCGGCCAGGTGCTGAGCGTCGGTGACGGCATCGCGCGCGTCCACGGCCTCGACAACGTCCAGGCGGGCGAAATGGTCGAGTTCGCCAACGGCGTGCAGGGCATGGCGCTGAACCTCGAGGCCGATAACGTCGGTATCGTGATCTTCGGCTCGGACTCGGAAATCCGCGAAGGGGACACCGTCAAGCGCACCGGCACCATCGTCGACGTGCCCGTCGGCAAGGGTCTGCTCGGCCGCGTGGTCGACGGCCTCGGCAACCCGATCGACGGCAAGGGTCCGATCGTCGCCGAGCAGCGTTCGCGCGTCGAAGTGAAGGCGCCGGGCATCATCCCGCGTAAGTCGGTGCACGAGCCGGTTCAGACCGGTCTCAAGGCGATCGACGCGCTCGTCCCCGTCGGCCGTGGCCAGCGCGAGCTGATCATCGGCGACCGTCAGACCGGCAAGTCGGCCGTCGCGATCGACACCTTCATCAACCAGAAGACCGTCAACGCGGGCGATGACGAGGGCAAGAAGCTCTATTGCGTCTATGTCGCTGTCGGCCAGAAGCGCTCGACCGTCGCACAGCTCGTGCGCACGCTCGAAGAGAATGGCGCGATGGAATATTCGATCGTGGTCGCCGCGACCGCGTCGGATCCCGCTCCGCTTCAGTTCCTCGCACCCTATACCGGCTGCGCGATGGGCGAGTATTTCCGCGACAACGGCATGCACGCCGTGATCGTCTATGACGATCTGTCGAAGCAGGCCGTCGCCTATCGTCAGATGTCGCTGCTGCTGCGCCGCCCGCCGGGCCGCGAAGCCTATCCGGGCGACGTCTTCTATCTTCACAGCCGCCTGCTTGAGCGCGCCGCGAAGCTCAACGACGCCAATGGCAACGGCTCGCTCACCGCGCTGCCGATCATCGAGACGCAGGCGGGCGACGTGTCTGCCTACATCCCGACCAACGTGATCTCGATCACCGACGGCCAGATCTTCCTTGAGACCGACCTGTTCTTCGCGGGCATCCGCCCGGCGATCAACGTGGGTCTGTCGGTGAGCCGCGTCGGCTCGGCCGCGCAGACCAAGGCGATGAAGAAGGTCGCCGGCTCGATCAAGCTCGAGCTCGCCCAGTATCGCGAGATGGCGGCGTTCGCGCAGTTCGGCTCGGACCTCGACGCCTCGACCCAGAAGCTGCTCAACCGCGGCGCGCGCCTGACCGAGCTGCTCAAGCAGCCGCAGTTCTCGCCGCTGCCGTTCGAAGAGCAGACCGTGTCGATCTTCGCCGGCACCAACGGCTATATCGACGCCGTGCCGGTTCAGGACGTCGTCCGCTACGAGGCTGCGATGCTGGCCGAGATGCGTTCGAAGCATGCCGACATCCTCAAGGATATCCGCGACAGCAAGGATCTGAGCGACGCCACCAAGGGCAAGCTCAAGGACGCGCTGGAAGCGTTCGGCAAGACCTTCGCCTGATCGCACGCCGGTGGCCGACCACTCCCTCCTTGCGTGGACGCTCCTCAGCATCGGCCTCGTGCTGACGCCGGGGCCGGACACGATGCTCGTCGCGGGTCACGCGGCGCGTGGAGGTGTGCGGGCCGGCCTCGCGGCGGTCTCGGGCGTGGTGCTCGGCGGGCTGTGGTACATGGCGCTGTGCGGCTTCGGCTTCCTCAGCGTCCTCACCGCTTTCCCGGCACTCTTCCTCGTCGTGAAGGTTGCCGGTGCGATCTACCTCGCCTGGCTCGGCTACAAGCTGCTGCGCGGTGCGGTTCGTCCCACTCCGGTCACGGCTGAGGCGCCTGCGCTCGGCAAGCCCTTCTGGCAGGGGCTGCTCACCACGGCGCTCAATCCCAAGGTCGCGCTGTTCTTCCTCGCCATCCTGCCGCAGTTCGTGGGCGAAGGCCCCGGCGCCCCGCTCAAGGGCGCGCTGCTGATCGCCGTGCCCTATGTGCTGGGCGGCATCTGGCTTTCGGGTCTCGCTTTCGTCGCCGCCCGTGCGGGCCGCGCGGCGAAGCAGAGCAACGCGATGCGCTGGATCGAAGGCGTGCTCGGTACGGCATTCATTGGTCTCGCGGGCCGTTTGGCCCTTGCTCGGAATTCGTAAATGGCAAGTTTGAAGGCCCTTAAGGTCCGCATCGGCTCGGTGAAGTCGACGCAGAAGATCACCAAGGCGATGAAGATGGTCGCCGCCGCCAAGCTGCGCCGCGCGCAGGAAGCGGCTGAGGCGGGGCGTCCCTATGCCCAGCGTCTCGAAGCCGTCGTCGCCTCGCTCGCCAGCAAGGTAAGCGTCAGCGAAGCCTCGCCCAAGCTGCTCGCGGGCACCGGCAAGGATCAGGTTCACCTGTTCGTCGTCGCGACCAGCGACAAGGGTCTCGCCGGTGCGTTCAACACCAACATCGCCCGCCTCGCGCGCCGCCGCGCGCAGGAGCTGATCGCCCAGGGCAAGACGGTCAAGTTCTACACCATCGGCAAGAAGGGCCGCGCGGTGTTGAACCGTCTGTTCCCCAAGGACATGGCGCATTCGATCGAGCCGGGTGACCTCGGCAAGCTCGGCTTCGCCGACGCACGCGGTTATGCGGACGACCTGATCGCGCGGTTCGAGGCCGGCGAGTTCGACGTCGCGCACCTGTTCTACTCGAACTTCAAGTCGGTCCTGACGCAGGAGCCGACCGAGCAGCAAATCATCCCGGTCGCGATTCCCGCAGCGCCGGAGGGTGAGGCCGGCGCTTCGGCCGTTACCGAGTATGAGCCGGGCGAAGAGGAAATCCTCGCCGACCTGCTCGGCCGCAACGTCGCGATCCAGCTCTACCGCGCGATCCGTGAGAACGCCGCGTCGGAACAGGGTTCGAAGATGACCGCGATGGACAACGCCACGCGCAACGCGGGTGACCTCATCAAGCGCCTGTCGATCCAGTATAACCGCGCGCGTCAGGCCGCGATCACGACCGAACTGGTCGAGATCATCTCGGGCGCCGAGGCACTCTAAGCTCGATGCGTACCGCCGCCCTTCTCCTGCTTGCCGCGACGGCACTCGCGGGCTGCAACGCGCAGCCCGGCGGGTCGAACGTCGCTGCGCCGGAGAATGCGGCAGTGGAGAAGCCGGGCTCGCTGGCGGAAGCCTTTACGGATCCGGCGGCGACCGTCGCGAAGCTCAACCAGTTCGGCTACCGCCTCGGCGCGTATGAGAACGGCCCCAACGGCTTCACCGCCGCGGGCGAGCCGGTCTTCCTGTCGCAGTCGGACGCCAAGAACCCGAACCGCGGCACGGTCGAACTCACCGGCAAGGACGGCGCCGCGATCGACGCCATCGCCTTCGCGCTCACCGTGACCGACGATGTCAACGCCGATACGGCGAAGAAGCGGCTGACCGACAATGTCCGCGCCTTCCTGTTCCAGTACGGCGTCAAGGACGGCGGCGCGCTCGACGCCATCGCCAAGGAGCAGGATGCAGACGGCCCGATCGGGGATTCTCCGGCGGCCATCGTGGTGGAAAAGGACAAGAGCCCCCGCCGCATCACCGTGACTTTCCAGCGCGCTACCGCTACGGCCCCGGCCGAAGCGGCGGTGCAGACCAAGCAACCCTGATCGAAGCATTCGCCAAGCAAGGACTATAGACATGGCCACCGCAGCCCCCGCAGAAAAGCCCGCCCGGAAGCCCCGCGCGGCCAAGCCCAAGGCAGACGCCACCACTGCTGCGACCACCGTCGCCGCTGCCGGCACGGGCCGCATCGCGCAGGTGATCGGCGCGGTCGTCGACGTCGCCTTCGAAGGCGAGCTGCCGGCGATCCTTTCGGCGCTTGAGACCGACAATAACGGCAACCGCCTCGTGCTCGAGGTCGCCCAGCATCTCGGCGAGAACACCGTCCGCACGATCGCGATGGACTCGACCGAAGGTCTGACCCGCGGCCAGCCGGTCACCGCGACCGGTTCGCAGATCCGCGTCCCCGTCGGCCCGAAGACGCTCGGCCGCATCCTCAACGTCATCGGTGAGCCGATCGACGAGCGTGGCCCGGTGAATGCCGAGCAGACCGCACCGATCCACGCCGAAGCCCCGCTGTTCGTCGACCAGTCGACCGAAAGCGCGATCCTCGTCACCGGCATCAAGGTCATCGACCTGCTCGCCCCCTACGCAAAGGGCGGCAAGATCGGCCTGTTCGGCGGCGCGGGCGTGGGCAAGACCGTGCTCATTCAGGAACTGATCAACAACATCGCAAAGGGCCATGGCGGCACCTCGGTGTTCGCGGGCGTGGGCGAGCGTACCCGTGAGGGCAACGATCTCTATCACGAGTTCCTCGACGCCGGCGTTATCGCCAAGGACGCCGACGGCAACGCGATCAGCGAAGGTTCGAAGGTGGCGCTGGTCTATGGCCAGATGAACGAGCCGCCGGGCGCCCGCGCGCGCGTCGCGCTCTCGGGCCTGACGATCGCCGAGTATTTCCGCGACGTCGAGGGCCAGGACGTGCTGTTCTTCGTCGACAACATCTTCCGCTTCACCCAGGCGGGCGCGGAAGTGTCGGCGCTGCTCGGCCGCATTCCGTCGGCCGTGGGCTACCAGCCGACCCTGTCGACCGACATGGGCGCGCTGCAGGAGCGCATCACCTCGACCAACAAGGGTTCGATCACCTCGGTTCAGGCCGTGTACGTCCCCGCAGACGATCTCACCGATCCAGCGCCGGCGACCTCGTTCGCCCACTTGGACGCGACGACCGTGCTTAACCGCGCGATCTCGGAGCTGGGCATCTATCCGGCGGTGGATCCGCTGGATTCGACTAGCCGCGTGCTCGAGCCGCGCGTCGTCGGCCAGGAGCATTACGACACGGCGCGCGCCGTCCAGTCGATCCTCCAGAAGTACAAGTCGCTTCAGGACATCATCGCCATCCTCGGCATGGACGAGCTGTCGGAAGAAGATAAGCTGACCGTCTCGCGCGCGCGCAAGATCCAGCGCTTCCTCTCGCAGCCGTTCCACGTCGCCGAAGTCTTCACCGGCATTTCGGGCGAGTTCGTGCAGATCGAGGACACGATCAAGTCGTTCAAGGCGGTGGTCAACGGTGAGTATGACCACCTTCCGGAAGCGGCCTTCTACATGGTCGGCGGCATCGACGGCGTGATCGCCAAGGCCAAGAAGCTGGCTGCCGACGCCTGATCCTCTACTGGCCCCTCTCCCTGCGGAGAGGGGCTAAGGGAAACAAGAAATGCCGCTGCACTTCGAACTCGTCACCCCCGAAAAGCTCGTCCGCTCGGAGGAAGTCCATATGGTCGTCGTTCCCGGTACCGAGGGCGACTTCGGCGTGCTGGAGGGCCATTCGCCCTTCATGTCCACGATCCGCGACGGCAATCTGGAAATCTACAAGACCGCCAGCAACAACGCGCCCGAGATCGTTCGCATCGAAGGCGGTTTCGCCGAAGTGAACGAGAACGGCCTGACCGTGCTCGCCGAAAAGGCCGAGTGATCGCCTAACGCGCTCGCACGGGCGGAACGACAAAGGCCGCGGGGCGACCCGCGGCCTTTTGTTTTACCGGTCCGGCGCGATCGGCTCAGCGCACCCGGCGATAGACCCAGCGCCCGGCCTTGCTCCCATCCGCGAGCGAGATCTCGGCATGCAGTTCCTGTCCTTGCCGCCAGTAGCGGACGCGCTGTGGATAGTCGTGCGCGGCATTGAAGAACGTTACCCCCGGTTCCGGCGACGGACTCCACGCGAACACGACCGGATCCTTGCCGCCCGGTGCGCCGATGAACGCCAGTTTGATGATCGCATGTTCGCCGGACAAGCCCCGCACGATCCGCATGAACTCAAAGTCGTGCGTCTTGCCGTCGCGTACCGTCTGGCCGGTGCCCAGCATCGTGCCGCCACGTTCGCGGCCCCATAGTTCGCAGGTCTGCCGCCCGGCGCGCTCGACGGTGCACCATTCGCCCTCCAGCCAGGCGAGATCAGGCGGTTCCGTATCCGCGCCAGCAAGCATCGCCACGATCGCCAGAAGCATGCCTTCCCTCCCATTGCCGCAGCGATGCTCGTCGAATGGTTAGGAACTTGTCAAATTTTGCCCGCTATCCCTTTCGCGTTGGAGCTAGTGGGGATTTGAGCGTGAGCGCATTCGGACGTCGCAGCGGACCAGGGGCAACGCCCGCACGGCCGGCCTTCGGCGTCGCCCGCCCGATGCAGGGCGGCAGCCCGCCCCCGCGTCCGCAAGAGCCGCTGGGCGGCGACCAGTTCCCGTCGCTTCAGGACGTGCCTCTTCCCGGCGCGAACCGCGAATCGGACCTCTCCGACACCACGCCCCAGTCGACCACCGACGCGATGCAGCGCCTTGCCGACCGTCAGGCGGCATCGGGCGAGGCGGGTAATTCGCGCGTCGAGGGCTTCGAAGCCTCGATTCACCGCATCAAGGAACAGGTGCTCCCGCGCCTGCTCGAACGCGTCGATCCCGAAGCGGCGGCAACGCTCAACAAGGACGAACTGGCCGAGGAATTCCGCCCGATCATCGGCGAGGTGCTCGCCGAGCTCAAGCTGACGCTGAACCGCCGCGAGCAGTTCGCGCTCGAAAAGGTGCTGGTCGACGAACTTCTCGGTCTCGGACCGCTCGAAGAGCTGCTGTCCGACAGCGCGATCAGCGACATCATGGTCAACGGTCCCGAGCAGACCTTTGTCGAGCGCAAGGGCAAGCTCGAACTCGCCAACATCCAGTTCCGCGACGAGGAGCATCTGTTCCAGATCGCGCAGCGTATCTGTAACTCGGTCGGCCGCCGCGTCGATCAGACCACGCCGCTCGCCGACGCCCGCCTCAAGGACGGCTCGCGCGTCAACGTGATCGTGCCGCCGCTGAGTCTCAAGGGCACCGCGATCTCGATCCGTAAATTCTCCGACAAGCCGATCACGCTCGACATGATGGCCGGCTTCGGCTCGATGTCGACCAAGATGGCGACAATGCTGAAGATCGCGGGCGCCTGTCGTTTCAACATCGTCATCTCGGGCGGCACCGGTTCGGGCAAGACGACTATGCTCAACGCCCTGTCGAAGATGATCGACCCCGGCGAGCGCGTGCTGACGATCGAGGACGCGGCCGAGCTTCGGCTGCAGCAGCCGCACTGGCTGCCGCTCGAAACCCGCCCGGCCAACCTCGAGGGCCAGGGCGCGATCACCATCCGCGACCTGGTCATCAAC
>DATIGZ010000180.1:0-2617 GCA_035481255.1 Sphingomonas sp.
CCTTCCTCGAGCAGCACGATATAGCTCGCCAGCGCCAGCAATCCCTTGCGGCCCCATGCGGTCGATCCGCCATTCGCCTCGAGGATCGCGGGCACTTCGGGGTCGCGATCCAGCACCTCGAGGATGAAGTTCGCTTCGCCCTGCCTCCGGTCGATATAGATTGGCAACTCGCGCGCGCGGGTCCAGCGCTGGACCGGCACGTAGCGGATCGGCAGCGCACGATGGCTCTGCGACCAGGCACCGAGATAGACGGTGTGGACATGGCTCACCGTGGTGATGTCGGCATGTGCCTGAAAGATCGAGAGATAGCGCCCGCCGCCGAGATTGGCGTTGGGTGGCCCCTGCAGCACCTCGCCGTCGAGCGCGTAGATGGTCGGCTTGAGCTCGGCATCGGGCGCGAACGGGCCGGGATAGCCGATCGAAATCACCGCTTCCTCGCCGGGCACGCGCTCGACGAAGTTGACGGTGCCGCTCGGCGCGATCGTGCCGGTCGCGGCGAGTCCCCGGAAGGCAATACCCGCGTCGCGGATCGCGGTGGCGGCGAAATCGGTGATGGTCGAATTGAGCTTGGTCATGGTTCGTATCCTTATTCGGCGGCTTGGAGCAAAGGTTGAGCGGCGGCGGTGCGGCCGAGCAGCGGCAGCACCTCCTCACCGATGCGATAGGCTTCCTCGAGATGCGGGGTGCCGGCGAGGATGAAGGCATCGGCGCCGCGGCGGATCAGTTCGTCGAGCTGCTCAGCGCACTGCTCGTAGCTGCCGACGATGCCGAGCGCCGGGCCGCCACGCAGCAGGTTGAACCCGCCCCACAGATTCTTGCCGACGATTAGCTCGTCCCAGCGCCTGGCCTCGGTCGGGCGCAGAGCCGCCTGACGCGACGCACCGACCGAGTCGGTTGGCTGGCCGCGCCACTGCGCACGGGTTTCATCACTGACATTCTCGAACCCGATGCGGATGTCGCGCCACGCCTCCTCCTCGGTCGGGCGCGCGACGAGATCGACGCGGATCGCGCATTTCTGCTCGCCGCCGAGTTGGGCGGTGCGTTCCTTCACCCGCGCGAACTTGTCGGTAATCTGCTCATAGGGCTCGAGCCAGGAGAGGTAGTAATCGGCATGCTTGGCGGCGGATTGCAGCGCCGCATCGGACGAGCCGGAGAACCAGATTTCAGGAACTTCCTCGCGCGCCAGCAGCGGCGACAAATGCTCGCCCTTCACTTGATAGAAGCGGCCATCGAAATCGAACGGCTGCCCGCTCCACACCCCGCGGAAGATGTCGAGGAATTCGGTGGTGCGGCCGTAGCGGTCGTCATGCGCGAAGCTGTCGCCCCACCACAACTGCGACGGACCACCACCGCCGGTGATGATGTTGAATACCGTCCGCCCGCCGGTCGCGCGCTGGAGGCTGGCGGAAAGGCGCGCGGCATGGACCGGGTCGAGGAAGCCCGGCTGGAACGCGATCATGAAGCGGAAAGTACTGGTCTCGCGCGCCAGCAGCGGCGAGATCGTCCAGGGATCATCGGTGTTGGGGAAGGACGGGATCAGCCCGCCGATGAACCCCGACAGCTCGGCCGCCTTCGCGATCTCGGCAAGGTGGTCGATATAGCGGTAGCCGTCATCCTCACCCGTCGCGGCAAGGCCCGGCGTCTGGTTGCCGGCCTGAAGCGGGGACCAGTCGCCGCGATCATAGGAGCCGCGGCGGATGGTGGCGTGGCAGCCATGCGTGGGCAGGCGCCAATAGAAATCGATCGACATAATGTGTCTCCTCAGGCGGCGGCGCGCAGCCCACCCAGCGCGGCGCGGACCCGCGGCAGGACGAACTGGCCGATGCGATAGGCTTCCTCGAGCGAGCGCGGCGCGCTCAGGACGAAATGGGTGATGCCGGCGGCATGCAGTGTTGCGATCTGCGCGGCGACATCGTCGTAACTTCCGGCGATACCCGTGCCGCCCGCGGCTTCCTCGCTGGTCTCGCGCGCGGTGATCGTGGCGAGCAATCCCGCCGCGACCTCGCGGCCGGTGCCGAGCGCCAGCCGTTCGAGCGTCTCGACCTGCCCGCGCAGTTCATCGATCGACGCATCACCGAACAGATGGACGTCGGCGGCATTGGCGGAAAGCTGCAGCGCTTCCTCATCGGTGCCGCGCAGGAATACCGGCGGGAACACCGCACGGGCGAGCGGATCGGAAAAACCGCCGCCCTGCACCGAGAAGAAGCGTCCCTGATGGTCGAACGGCTTCTGGCCATGCACGCCGCGCGCGACGTGCAGAAACTCAGCGGTGCGTGCGCTGTCTTCGGGATCGACACCGGGCGCGATCGCCCAGCCCAGCCGGTCGTGCGTCGCGCGCTGGAAGCTCACCGCTTCCTTGGCGGCATAGACTGCGGAGCCCACCGTGCTGGGGAATTCAGGGACGAGCAGCAGCCGCGGCGCGGTGCGCGCGACGGCGGCGGCGACGATCTGGCTGTCGTCGCTTTCCGGACGATAGGCGACGAACAGTCCGTCAAAACCGGTGATCGCGGCAGCGCGGGCGACTTGCGCATAATAGTCGTAGCGGGTCAGCCCGTCGGTGCGCACATCGCGCGGCAGAAAGCTCGAGTCTGGCCGGGCGGAGGGTTCGCCGCGCTGC
>DATIGZ010000181.1:0-5375 GCA_035481255.1 Sphingomonas sp.
ATCGCAACTTGACCGCGAAGCGCCCGACATTTGGCGGGGCATCAGGCAGCCCGGAACTGTGCGCGAGAAGATCGCCGACCCGGCTCGCGCGCGCGGGGCGGACGAGCAGGCGCGTTTGGCTTGCGCTGTCGCGCAACAGCCACTGATCCCTGAACTCGGGCAGATAGTCGCCGACCGGCGCGTCGAGATCGACCTTGCCGCGTGCGCGCAGCATTTCGATGGCGACAGCGATCACCACCTTGGAGGTGGACATGATCTGGAAGATCATATCCTCCCGCATCGGCACCGCGCGGGCCATGTCGGCGAGACCCGCCGCACCCGCGGAAATCTTGCGGCCGTGCCGGCGGACCTCCCACACCGCGCCGGCGAGGCGGCCGGAATCGATCAGCGGAACGAGTTCGGCGGCGATCGCGTCGCGTGGTCGCAAGTCCCCGCCGGCACAGGCAAAAGCAGGTGCCCATGCGGCGGCGAGACCCGCGCCGCCCGCGCTGAGCAACGCGCGGCGCGAAATGATTGGCTGGCCGGGCTTCGCCTCGCGCATCGTTCAGATCTTGAACCGGACGCCGACCTTGAAGGCACGGCCGACCACATCATAGATCTGGTTCTGCGTCGATTGCGCATTGGTCGGGACCGGCGGCGGATCCTTGTCGAGCAGATTGTTGACCAGCGCGAAGAACTGCACCGGCGGCCCGCCCGCGCGCCCCATGTCATATTGGAGCGAGAGGTTGACATAGGCGACCGAAGGCACCCGATTGTCGTTGATCGAGTTGCGCAGCGACGCGGCATAGCCCGCCTCGTCTGGCCCGATCAGGGTGCGGTCATAGCGCCCCGCGCCGATGAAACGCAGCTGGCCATTGGCGGTAAAGGGGCCGGTCTCGTAGGTGACGCTCGCATTGGCGGTCCATGCGGGGATGCCGCCCGATGCGCCCTGCTGACCGGCGCGGTCGACACTGCCTGCGCTATCCACCGTCACGAGATCGATGACATGGGTCGCGAGCAGCCGGACGCCGAGGCCGCCGGTGCGGTAACTCAGCTCGAAATCGATACCCCTGGTCTTGAACTCGAACAGGTTGAGCTGGCGATTATAGACCGCCGTGATCGTGTTGCTCGAATTGATCGTGACAAGGCTGCAATACTCGCTCGCCCCCGCGAAACAGCGATCGACGATACCCTGCGCACCCAGCGTGCCGATCTGGTCGCTGACCTCGATGTCGAAATAGTCGACCGAGGCACGCAGCGGGAAGGCGCGCGGCGTCAGCACGACACCGACGCTGGTCGTATAAGCGCGCTCGGGCTTGAGCGCGGGATTCCCGGCGGTGAAGATGTCGGCGAACGGCGCCAGTCCGGTCGCCGGGTTCGTCACCGCACCGCGTCCAAGCGCCGAGGAGCTGAACAGCTCGGAGATGTTCGGCGCGCGAATGTCGCGCGAGCGCGTCGCCCGGAAGCGAAGGAAATCGACCGGTTCGTAGGTCACGCCGAGCTTCCAGCTCGTGACCCCGCCGCTCGTGCTGTAGTCGGTGCGGCGGATCGCCCCGTTCAGTTCGAGATTCCTCGCGAAAGGCAGGTCGCGGGCGAGCGGCACCACGACTTCGGCGAAGGCCTCGGAGACCTCGACTTCGCCATGGATGGCCTTGAGGTTGCCGACGTGGAAGATGTTGGCTTCCGATCCCGCATCGGCGACGGCGTCCGCACGATCCTTGCGCCACTCGACACCCATCGCAAGCGACACCGGGCCGGCCCAGGTCGAGAAGGGTTCGCCCTGCACATTGAACGCCGCGGCATGCTGGCTCGTCACCAGGTCGTAGCGTGACGTTCCGGTGAGGTACGCGCTCGGCGTGCTTGCGCCGTCTCCGAACGGGTTGAAGGGAACGCAGCCATTGGCCGGACTTGTCAGCGTCGAGCGGCAGACGATCGTCCCGCCGGGACCCGCGACCGCATCGATCGCGTTGAAGAAATTCTGGTTGATGCGGTTGTTATGGACGCGGTTGGCGAACTCGTTTCGGCCATATTGGTAATAGGCATCCCAGCTCCAGCTGCCGCCGATGGCGCCTTTGGCCGCGACCACACCGCGAAGCGTCTCATTGCGCACGAACGGACGCGCCGGCCCGACATCGATGTTGAAGCGGCCCAGGGTGAAGCTGGTGATACCCGCCTGGTCCATCGCGGCGCCAACCGATGCCGGAAGGAAGGCGTTGTCACGGCGGATGGTGAGCGAGGCCTGGTCGCGGGAGTAACCGTTAATCGAGCTGGTCTCGGACCGGCCATAGGATCCTTCGAGCGACAAGGTGAGCGCCTTGGAGAATTCATATTCGGCGCGGGCATAGGCGACCTGGCGCTTGACCGGCACCTTGAGCATCACGTCCTGGAAGTTGTTGATCCCGTAGCCGTCGCCGCCGATCATCAAATTCCCGTAGACGTCGCCATATTGATACTGGCGGATAGTACCGTCGGGCAGAAAGGTGAGGCCGCGCAACGGACCCGAGGTGATCAGACCGCCCGGGTTCATCGTCGACATATGGACATTGTCCGCGATCAGCCGGGCCGGTTGACCGTTTGCCCCGGGGTTGGGGTTGGTGATGAGCGCAGTCTCGCGGCGTCCCCAATCGCGCGCGAAGCGGTCCGCGACACCCTCGCTGTTGAGATACTCGCCCGCCGCGACGAAGCTGCCGCGCCCGCCATCGAAGTTGAAGCCGCCGGCAAGCGATATGCGCTGTTCGGCGGCATCGCCCTTGTCGGAGATACCTGCCGCAACCTCGCCCTGCAGACCTTCGATCTTCTTCTTGAGGATCAGGTTGACGACACCCGCGACGGCGTCCGAGCCATAGGCAGCCGAGGCGCCGCCGGTGACGGCCTCGGCACGCTCGATGAGCAAGGTCGGGATGAGGTTCAAATCCACCTGTCCGGTGGTGGCGGTCGGAACATGCCGGCGCCCGTCGACCAGCACGAGCGTGCGGGTCGAGCCGAGGCCGCGAAGATCGGCGAAGTTGAACCCGGCACTCGAAGTCCCCGCGGTCCCTGCGGTCGGCGTGCTCGTCGCGCGGAACGCGGGCAATTCGTTCAGCGCGTCAGCGACGTTGGTGTGAACGCGCGCCTCGAATTCCTCGGCACCGATCACAGAAACAGGCGTGGGAGCGGTAAAGCCCGAGCGGGCGATCCGCGAGCCGGTGACCACGATTTCATCCGCAGCGCCCTCTTGCGCCGGCGCGGCTTCATCGTCCGCACCGGCCGACTGCGCGGACACGGCAACGGGTGAAATCATGAAGGTGGAGGCAAGCAGCAGCTTCCAGGCATTTCGACGCGACATCACGACTCCTAAGGATGTTATCGTTGATTGGTCGGGAAGACGGTCGCGGCCAGCAGGATGTCCGATCGCCGCTGCCACGGCGCCGATGCGGGCTCAGAAGGCAAGATGGATCGTTGCGACCGTTCGGCTTGGGCCGCTTGCGGCCCTTCCTCCCCCTAATTTCTCTTTATCGCTACTCGATCTAATCCGGGCGCAGACATTCGCTAAATGGATATTCGGCATAACCTATATTTGATCGGTGAATACTCGCCCTTCCCGCCGATTCAGGTTGGCCTCATGCGTGCGTGCGCCTCTGCCCTCGAGCTTCTTGCTGATGCCGGTAATCTGCATGAAGGTATGCCGGTCGAACATCAGGGGGTGGCGTTGCATCTATTTGGCGTTTCCGCTGCATTGGCCGCGGCGTGGGTATCCGTCTTCCCGGTGACGGACACCATCGATACCGATATCGAGCGCGGGCTGACGGCCAAACAAGTCGTCGCCGCCGCGATCACGAGGGGTGAGGAGCCGGAAAAAGCCGCCAGCCGGCTCTACTCGGAGGGACTCAAGGTCGCCCCGGCTACACCCGGCATTCGGACCCGCGGTTATGTCGATACGGTGGCTATTCGGGATGCGCTCGTCGCGAGCGGCATGGCGCCGGACCGGGCGGAAGCGATCATCGGGAGGCGCGCGCTGCGGGGTTTCTGCATGTACATCGGCAGTAAGGAGAAGAACCGCGAGGAGATACGCGGGACCGGTCCACGAACTTATGTATGGGGTTATCAGGCCAAATTGTTCGAGGCCGCCCTGGTCGATGTCTCGCGGGACAGCGAAGCGGCGATCGGCGCCAAGGTTTCTCGAGTCTGGAAGGCAAATGAGGATGCCTTAACCTGCAAAAGCACTCAGTTTGACGTCACCGGCGGAAGCGCGATCAAATATGCCGTGAGCATGAAGTTCGAAGAGCTTCTCATCGACATGGTCAACTGGAAGGTCGATTTGAACCGTATCGATCAGGCCGATGGCCGCACGCTCCTGGACTATGTCTCCGACCAGATCGCGAGTAGTCGCGGACTGCCCTCCGAGCCCCATTTGCGAAGCTATTATCAGATGCTCCAAAAGGCGGGCGCCAAGCATCGGCGAGAGCTGGCAAGCTGATGCCTGCCGCCCAGGGCTTGAGCAAAGGTTCTGGCGCACCCGACAGGATTCGAACCTGTGGCCTCTGCCTTCGGAGGGCAGCGCTCTATCCAGCTGAGCTACGGGTGCGTGGGATGCAGCGCCTAGCAAAGCCGACGCGCGCGCGCCAGCGCTAAACGGCGGGTTCTTTCCAGCCCTTGGGCGGCGGTGTCTTGGGCTTGTAAGCGCACAGATCCGCGACGATGCAGCGCCAGCATTCGGGCGTGCGCGCCTTGCACACATAGCGGCCATGCAGGATCAGCCAGTGGTGCGCGTGGAGGCGGAACGGCTGGGGGACGTTCTTCTCCAGCTTTTTCTCAACCGCGAGCGGCGTCTTGCCGGGCGCAAGGCCGGTGCGGTTGCCGAGGCGGAAAAGATGCGTGTCGACCGCGAAAGTCTCTTGCCCGAAGGCGACGTTCATCACGACATTGGCGGTCTTGCGCCCGACGCCGGGGAGCTTCTCCAGCGCATCGCGGTCGGCGGGAACCTGGCTGCCATGTTCCGCGATCAGCGCTTCGGACAAGGCGATGACGTTCCTGGCCTTGGCATTGAACAGGCCAATCGTCTTGATATGCTGCCTGAGGCCGTCCTCGCCGAGCGCGACCATCTTTTCCGGCGTATCGACCTCGGCGAACAACCGCCGTGTCGCCTTGTTGACCCCCGCGTCGGTCGCCTGCGCCGACAGCACCACCGCGACGAGCAGCGTATAGTCGTTGACCGATTCAAGCTCGGTCTCGGGATGCGGATTGGCCGCGGCCAGCCGCTCGAAGAAGTGGAAAATATCCGCCTTTTTCAAAGGCCGAGCACCGCATCCATCGTGTAGCGGCCGGCGGGCACTTCACCGCCAAAATCGCGGACGAGGATTTCGCTGAGCGCGATGACATTCTTCGCCTTGGCGTTGAACAGCCCTATCGTCTTGATG